>JAFGBY010000076.1 GCA_016932915.1 Acidobacteriota bacterium
CTTTAAGATATATTTTGATGGAGGTACCCTTGCCTTCCTCGCTGGAGAGCTCAATACTTCCCTGGTGCTCTTCAATAGTCTTCTTCGCAATCGCCAATCCCAGACCGACACCGCTGTCTTTCGTTGTGAAATACGGTTCAAAAATTCGCGGCAATATCTTCGGGTTAATCCCTAAACCGGAATCTATGACATAAATCCCAACCACCCCCCGATTTTTAAGCTGACTGGAATAATCAATCTTGACTGTAAGTACCCCACCCTCAGGCATAGCCTGGAAACTGTTCTGGAACAGATTGATAAGAGTTTGCTCAATCAGTTTTTTGTCGATTAATACCGTAGGGGTCTTCGCAGGAGCCTGAACTTTTATCTCGATACCTTCTGGAGGCGCCACCGAATATGGTGATACTACTTTCTCGATAAATTTACCCAGTTCGATCGGCTCAGCGCTAAGTTGCGGCAGTTTAGAATAGCGGGAGAAATCATTTGAAATCTGCTGTAAAACATCCACCTGGCCGAGGATAGTTGTCAGGCATTCATTCGAAATATCCTCGAGGTTTTTAGGCTTATCCTTGACTACTTCCTGCAAGTGTTCAGCTGCAAGTTTGATAGGGGTCAAAGGATTCTTTATCTCGTGCGCGATAATTCGAGCCATTTCAGCCCAGGCTTCCAACCGCTGCGACCTGATAATCTCCGTTGCATCCTCGATTATCATCAATGAGGCATACACTTCCTTCTTTTCATCCAGCATCGGGGTTATAAATAAATTAGCAACGATTTCTTTGCCGTTTTTACCATCAGAGTTAAATTCAATCCTTAGATCCGTCTGGAAAGGCTCTTCCGGATTCTTCAGGTAATCCATATAAGCCTCATGAAGAAACTTGAAGTTTCTCGAAGATTTCAGTAAATCACTAAGATTCGAACCGAGGAATTTTTCCTCTTTTCCATCCAGCCGTAGCAACCGGATGGCGGCAGGATTGATAGTAAGAATTTTCCCTTTTGGTGTAAATGTGATTATATTGGAGGAGGCATTTTTCAGGATACTTTCGAGGTTTTTATTTTTCCTGAAAATCTCACCGCGCTGTCTCTCCAGGCTGAGGCTCATATTATTAAATGATTTAACCAGTGAGCCTATCTCATCGTTCCTGTTGATATCAATACTTACATCATAGTTACCTCTTGCGATCTGCTCTGCGTTCAGGGTAAGCTTCTGAATCGGTCTTGTAAAGTACCTTGCCAGGCTGTGGCTTACAAAGGCAAAGAGTAACACCAACGATACAACAACCAGGAGAATCAATCGGTTAAACGCCATTAGCTCCTCCTGGATGCGATTCTGTTCCGTCATTAGCGGAATAGTGATAATTAATGGCATTTCATCGATATCTGTCTGAACCGCCGCCGAAACAACCAGATATTCAAGGTCACCGATTCGTTCTTCTGTAACCGTATGGAGGCTTTTAGCAAATACCAGTTCCCAGTATGTCTTACTGTTAACAATTGTCGGCAGGAGGCGTGAGTAGTACAACTCCTGCTTGTTTGTGGCAAGCAACTCCCTGCCGAGATAAATATTTAAATCTCTGTTAACCCATTTACCAATATCCAGTACAAGCGGATCGGTAATGATATTCACCAGCGATTCAGGATCTCTACCTATAGCCCTCAAAGCATTGAAATCCAGATATCTCTCGACAACCTTCAAAGAATTAATTCCGCGTTTCTGGACTTCCTCACTTAACTTACTGCTGAGGTGCTGACGTGAGAAATATGAGAGATAAAAAACAGGGATAAAACTTATCAGGATAAACATAATCATCAGTTTTACATATGAAGAACGCAGGAGCTGATTGAAGCGGTCGAATTTGGGCAAAGCAGGTTTCAGATAGCTTGTTTTAATGATTCTCTTGATAAAGAGAAAGATCAAAGCCAGGAAGAAACATATTCCTACTATTTCGGAATAATAAAGCATTCTGTCAAGAATCGACATCCGCGGAAATCCCAACAGATAAATCTCTCCTCCCTGGTGAAAGACAAAAACCTTATAGTTTTTACCAGCAGATTCAAATTCAATCCACCTGTGCCCTTCCATCTCTTTTAGATTCTTCAGGTTTGAATCATCCAGAGGAAGTATATATTCATCCGAACTGTACTCGTAATTACCCTCTTCATCGAATATCGCAAGGAATAGCGTTTTTCCGAAAACCGAATCCGCTGAGAAAGTATTATCTTTCGATCTGAAGAGTTCATAGTATGGATTCCTTGAGGAAGGGAGAAAGATATAGTTATAATCTAGTGCATAACATAATAACAATTGAGCGAGCGGTTCCCCGCCTTCAGTTATATAAGCCCTGCCAACAATTATTTCTATGCTTCTGCTGTCATAAACAATCCATTTCGATTCTATAGATATTTTATCCTCGACATTACTGGACGTAAGATCGTGCTGATTAAATAGCGGATTAATAGAGAACCTGTCTATAAGTTGGGAATTCATATCCCTAATCTCAAGAGATGTGTTATACCCTTTGAGTGAGCTGTCCAGTCTTGACCACAGGGCATAAGCAATAGCTCCAGCATCAACCTGGTACCTGTTTTTAATCTTAGATGTTAAAGAACGGTCCCTTGAAAACTTCTGAAGGGAATTTTGAAGCACAATCCTCTTCCAGACCTTTTGTTCCTCAATCTTGTTGACAAGGTTTCTCTCGATAAAATTTTCTTCCTGTTTCTCGAATATTCCAAAAAGAAGTGGTGAAAAAATAAGAATAGAAGCAAAGGGGACTATAAAAGGCATAAATAGCTTAAAGAATATTGAGCCCCTCGTAATTGTGTTTTCATATCTAAGTGAAAAATAGAAACATATGTATGAAAATAAAATCGTGAAAAAGATCCAATATGCTGGTGTTGGGATCGAGAAGTTTATAAACAGCAGTAGGATAAATACAAGACCATTAAACAGAAGTACATATCTTTCCGGGCTTCTCCGCATCCAGGCTTTATCAAATACAATATAAAGAATGAAATTGATGATCAGCAGGATAAGCACATGCAGAAGAGAATGAAGAAGTATGGACAATTTAATGATGATTGATTCAAAGTCGGATGCGAACAATATCGAGCCAATTAAATTTTCCTGGCTGTTTTCAAATGATTCAGTGAGGAAAATAAAAGACAATTTAAAAAACGCGATCATAAAAATCATCAATATTAATAATGAAAATACAATCAGTATAGTCTTTTTCTCAGTGCTTTGTTTGGTCCAGCCTGCGGTATACTTCATCTTGTTCAGCATCAATCTGCGGTTGCACACTATAAATTTATACAGGTAGTGAATTATGATTAATAAAGAAAACAGAGTTATAGTTACCGTAAAAATAAGGTCAAATGGCGAGACATAGAGATTGAAAAGTTCATCTAGGAGCAGGTTGGAAAAATGAAAAATATCCAGAGCGAATGCTGTAGGCCTGAAAATCTCAAGGTTTATAAAACGCCCTGGGAAGCCAAAAAGAAGAAATACTAGCCGGAAACTCCACAGTAAAAGCAGAAGCTGTATCATCAGCGATAGATGGGCACGATGCTGATACAAATTACAGTCTTTTTTACTCTCTTCAGAAATCCTGAAAATTCTTTTACTGAATAAGATTATCAAAATGAAAAGGGAGAGAATTATTACAATTTCTGAATAAAAAGTGTATTTGTTGACGACACCATGCAGTTCTTCTCCCAGTGTTGATGTAGTCACTGAAGCATAACCGGTAATTTCCAGGCTGAGATTTCTCAGTGGTACCGTCAGAGTTCTTGTTGCCTCTCCGCTTCTTCCCCAATATAGATCTTTATTTAGATAAAATAGTTTTTCCCACTGTGTAATCGCCTCATGCTCATCGATGTTTAAATAGCGGATCTCATTTGAACCGTTAATTGCTGATCCAAAGAAGTCATAATCCTGAAAAAACCTGTTATCTATCCTGAAACTGGATTTTAATAACCGGTTTACAATAATATAATATGAGGTGACATTATTGCCCGTCTTTATAAATACAATCCGGTTCAGAAAAGTCCTAACTTCATCCGATTGATTATAAAAGAAGCCTGGCCTGTTTTCATATTCAGGAACAGGAGGGAGTTCTTCAACAGGATTCATTCCGGTCCAGGCTAAAAGCTGTCCCTCCGAATTGAAAACCGAGATCCCAGTTATATACCTGTCATTCCTGAAAAGATTCTCCTTTTCCTGTATCCATTTTATTATATTTTTTCTGACTTCATCATTCTTCCCCTGTATCTGAATAACTTTTCCAAATTGTTCAGCAAGGATATCGACAGTACCAGAGATAGAGTTTTGTAGTTCAAGGTATCGTTCTTGTATCGATTGTGTTTCCTGGATTAAGCGAGATTTCGAGATCTCTTCCCAGTTATTATAAATAATTTTCCGATGCATTAACCCGGCATAATAGATCAACACTGAGATAATCACAGCAGAAAGCAAAATCAAAATTGGCGTAGTGATATATGATTTAAAAAAATC
>JAFGBY010000077.1 GCA_016932915.1 Acidobacteriota bacterium
TACAAAGAGCGATATACTCAAACATTTTAAACTCAATCCAGATAAAATAGAGGTTATTTATAACGGCGTTGATGATAAGTTCTTTGATAAGATTGATTATCGCCGGGTCAAACGGATGAAGGAGCGCTATCAGCTTGACTACCCGTTTATTCTATATGCCGGAAATGTCAGGCCTCATAAAAACCTGTCTGGCCTTATCAATTGTTTCGATGAGCTTATTGAACCACCTTTTAATAAGTATCGCCTTGTTATTGCCGGGTATGAACTCGCGCGAAATAAAACTTTACGGAGACTTATCAGCAAGAAAAACTTGCAGAACCGAGTTCGTTTCCTGGGATATATAACCCAGGTGGAATATCTTTATAAGCTGGCTGAGATTTTCATCAATCCTTCACTGTATGAGGGATTCGGGGTCTCCATACTTGAGGCAATGGCAATTGGAACACCCGTAATAGCTTCGAACAAATCAGCCCTCCCCGAGATTGCCGGTGAAGCGGCTATCCTTGTAGACCCGTATAATAGTATTGAAATCGCAGACTCGATAAAGAAGATTATATCGGATAAAGGTGCCAGGGCAAAACTTATCAAGATGGGCAAGGACAGGGCATGTGAATTTAAATGGGAGGAATCTGTCAGGCGCCTTATCGATGTTTACTCCGAGATATTGAAATAAGCATCCAGGAAAGGTTGAATCGCCTCTCCACCCACCGTAAATGATCCAAAGCTACCGTTTCGCTGTTCACTGTGAAAATCGGATCCACCTGTTACGAGCATCCCAAACTTGGAAGCTAATCGTCGTATCTTCCGGGCGTTTTTAATCTCCAGTTGAGGATGATATCCCTCAAGTCCATCCAAGCCTGCGTCCCTGAACCTGGTTAGATGGATTCTTATCTGCTCCAATTTTGGATGAGCCCATACAGCAAGGCCATGCATTTTATGGATTATGGTGATTGCTCCCTCGACTGATAGCGGTTCCTTTGGTACATAAGCAGCTGCGCCTTCACCCAGGTATCTGTAAAACGCTGCGCCTGTGTTTACTGAGATACCCCTTTTGACGAGTAAACGGGCGATATGAGGTCGGCCGAGTGTCCCGTTGCCGGCGATTTCTTCTACCTCGGACATCGGGATATCTATACCAAGTTCCTTTAGTTTATTGAGAATTCTTTTGATTCTCTGTTTCCGGGCGTTGGCATATCTTTTTAGAAAACTACTTAGCTGTTTGTTATTATATTTGTGCAGGTAACCCAATATATGGATTTCTCCAGGTGTGTTTTCAATTGTACAGCTCAGTTCGACTGCGGGGATAACAGTAATTCCGTTTTGGCTTCCAATGGTAATAGCCTCTTCAAGTCCGTCTATACAATCATGATCAGAGATGGCGATGTATTCGACTCCTGTCTCAACCGCTTTTGCTACTATCTCGGACGGTGAAAAAATACCGTCAGAGTAAGTTGAATGTATATGTAAATCAGCTTTCATTATATTCCTATATTAAAACAACACTATGCTATACGATGAGTATATCATTATTCTTCAAACCGGAAAGTTTTCGTGGAAATAAAAAAGGGCGCCTGAAAGCGCCCTTTTATCTGTCATTGAGGTTATTTTATATAAGTTTATTTATCCTGCTCGGTGATTATCCCACCGGAGAGCCTCATCAGCTCTGTATCGGTTTCGAGCAGGTTATATATCGCCTGGAGCCTTCCGAAAGAACTGTTCAAGTAGAGCAGCTGTACGTCGCGGTAATTGAAGGAATTGATGGCTCCTGCTTTGAATTTATCACTCGATATTTCCAGGTTGATCTTGTTTGTTTCAACGCTTTCATCGGAAACATTAAGGAGCTGTTTTCGAAGCTGATAGAATTCATAGGTGGTTCTCATTTGATTCTTAAGTGAGAAAACCATCTGCTCTATCTGTATTTTACCGATAGCCTCCTGGATCTTCGCATTCACTACTGATCGTTCCACGTTTCCTCCGGAGTAGACATTATAGCTGATTGCAAAGTTGACGTAGAAAGCGTAATTGGTAGTATTGATGGAATCCATGCCGGAATATTGTATCCCGTTGAGGTCTGCATCAGCGCCGACGTTTACAGATATTGTAGGCCAGCGGCTGCTCCTCGAAAGGGATACCGAGTTCTTCAATATTTCCTGGTTGATGTACTGGTTTTTCAACGTCTTGTTGTTCGAGAGCATCTTTTCTTCCAGGTTAACAAGTGTATATTCGGAGATCCGCGGTTGAAAACTATCAGTCAATTCGAATTCAGACTCCACCGGTTCACCGAGAACCAGATTGAGGCTTCGTTGCGCGCTTTTCAGGCTGATTTCCTGCTGGAGTCTGTTGGCCTTATCACCAAGATATGCGACCTTTGCCTGGAGGACATCGTAAGTCACAGAACTACCTATTTCTTTAGCTGTAATCTCATAATCGTATCTGTCCTTGGAAAGCGCCATGACTTCATCCAGTACTTTTAGTTTTTCATTTTCCAGCAGCACTTTATAGTAACCGAGGATTATTGCCTGGATCGTATTTTCTACTACAATCGCGGAGTTACCTTTCATCTGAGAATCAAGTAGCTCCAGCTTGTCTTTTGTCAAAGAAATCGAGAATCCGTTGAACAGAACCCAGTTCAGGTTGATGTTCGGATTGAGATTCTGATACCAGTATTGATCCCGGCCTGTGATGGTAGTTGAGTCTTCCTTGTCGTTGTACATCAGGTTTTCGGTCAAGCTGAGAGTCAGGGTAGGGAACCTACCAGCGGCTCCCCAGGAGTCATTATTTTCAGTTATCTTCGTCTGGAGGTGGGCTACGCGGATATCGAAATTATTTTTCAATCCACGTTGAATGGCATCCGACAGAGTTAACTCCTCGGCTGCGGCCAGGGAGTAAGACATTGATATCAACATCAGCGCTATTGCTAGTTTTTTCATTATATTCATTATGTACATCTGTCTTCCTTCCTAATCGATTGAAATTTTGGAGTAAATTATCGCTGGCTCAACTTCTTCTCTTGTCACCTGTTTGCCGGTTGTTTTGGTTTTAAACCAGACCTTAAAGTCATTAAGAGCGACGATTAATGCCGGGAAGAACATCAACAGGAAGAATGTTCCAAACAGGACTCCGTAAGCAAGGGAAACTGCCATCGGCTTGAGGAATTGTGCCTGGAAACTGCCTTCAAGTATTATCGGGTACAGACCCACAACAGTTGTTATACTGGTAAGCAATATCGCTCTCAGTCTCATTATTCCAGCGTCAACAGCGGCATCTATGACCTTCATTCCTTCTTTTAAATTCTGATTGTACTTGGAAAGAAAGACTACAGAGTCATTGATTATTACACCCGAGAGGGCAACCATACCCCAAGCGCTAAGCATCGATATTGGTAATCCTTCGATTCCATGTCCCAATGCTGCGCCGATCCAAGCGAGCGGGATCATCAGCAGAATAATGAGCGTATGGAACGTTGATTTAAAATGGATCAGCAGTATCACAACGATCAGGCAGAATGCAATAGAAAAGAATTTCATTATTTCCTGTCCAGCCTCAGCGCTTTGTTTCTGCTGTCCCTGATATTCAATTTTCACTCCAGGGAATTTGGATTTAAGCTCTGGAATGATATTCCTGGTTATGCTTTGGAGAATTGGCGGAACCGGGGCATATCGATCAATCAGGTCAGCCTCAACACGTATTTCCTTTAAACTGTTATAATGTTTAATGGAGACTGGCCCTCTTTCTATTTTATAATTAGCTATTTCTGTCAGAGGGTATTCACCGGTTGAGGTTTTTATTTTCATGGATTCAAGTTGTCCGATACTTTCACGGTCTTCTTTCGGATAACGTACCCAAACACGGAGTTCATCTTTTCCAGACTGAAGCCTTTGTGCCTGACCACCATAGAAACCGTACCTTACCTGGCTGGTGACATCAGAATTATTCAGGCCGAGGAAATATGCTTTCGGTTTTAATTCGAGTCTGACTTCTCTTTTGCCCATGGTGTTGTTGTCATTGATATTGATGAGTTCAGGATATTCAATTAATTTGGAGCTGAGAAAATCTTTCGCTCTATTCAATTCTTCCATATTAGAACCGAGAAGACTGATTGAAACCGGGGAACCCCAACGATCTCGACCGCCAATTGTAATTTTTTCCAGTTCGTTTACCCTGCCGATTTTCTTAGTGAGCATTTTTGTAATCTCACTTGTTGTCACAGGGGCTCCTTCCATATCCCTCATCAAGACGAAAATCTGCCCTGCATGTGACCCGTTTTCATCCCCTTCAAATGCTGTCCCTATTGTTGAAAATGTATAAGTCACAAAATCATCAGGGTCATGATATTGTTGCTTGAGTTCATCATTCAATTCCCAGATAGTGTCTGTAAATCTGTTCAGATATGTCATTGTCCGCTCTTCTCCCGTTCCGGGCCCAAAAGCGAAATTAATATTAATTGAATCAAATTCAACAGTTGGGAAAAATGTAGTCTCAATAAACCTTCCACCTATTAAACCGGCAGTTATCAAGAGTAATGCA
>JAFGBY010000078.1 GCA_016932915.1 Acidobacteriota bacterium
AAAAGTCGATCTCAAAAGTCATCGTGGCTGCTGCTGTGGATGATACAAGATATACACTGAACGGGATTTTTACTGTACTATCCGCTGATTCAATTATTATGGTTGCAACGGATGCGCATCGTCTCGCTCTATCCGAAATTAAAGATAAATTGAAAAATGTTGATGGTGAGACCAATTTTATTATTCCTCGTAAAGGCGCCCAGGAGATAATGAACCTCCTGAAAGAGGTTGATTCAAAAGAGGGATCTAAACTGCTTTTCAAAGCGGAACAGAACAATATTTTCTTTAGAATTGGTGATAAGCTGCTGGTTTCCCGTGTAATTGAAGGTAAATACCCTCAGTATGAAAAAGTTATCCCAAAAGGGAATGATATAGAAATGATCTTCAACAAGGAAGCGCTCAAACAGGTGTTAAACCGTATTGACCTGGTTGCAAGTGAAAAATCTCATGCTGTTATATTTTCATTCGATAAATCTCATGTGAAGATGTATTCGAGCAGCCCTGAATTCGGTGAAGGCGAGGAAAAGCTTGAAATTAATTATGGTGGAGAAGAATTCAAGATTGCTTTTAACGCCAGATATCTGATCGACTTTTTAAGCAGCGCAAACACTGAAAACGTTATTATGAAGTTAAAAGACAGCAATACCGCCGGTATGCTCCGGGAAGAGAAGAACGAAGACTATATCTACATTGTATCGCCGATAAAGCTTTAAATTTTGAGATTACAAAGTATAGAGTTAAATAACTTCAGAGTATTCAGAAATTTAAAACTTGATTTTGCTGAAGGTATAAATCTGATTACGGGACGTAACGGGCAGGGCAAAACGAGTTTACTTGAAGCAGTTTATCTGCTATCGAGTTCTAAATCCTTCAGAACGGGTGATTACAGGGAGATGATTAATTATCATACCGATTACCTGAGTGTTGAGGGAAAAGTCGAAATTGATAATGGGACGCGTGAAGAACACTCGATGCGTGTGTACCTTGATAATGAAAAAAAAGAGTTTCGCCTGGACAAGGGGAAAATTTCAGCGAAAGAATTCTATAATTATTTTGGCGCAGTTTCTTTGACAAATGATGATCTCAACATGGTCCGGGGTGGTCCTGAGTACCGAAGAAAATTTATCGACAGGGCGATCAGCGGTTACAGCCGTGTTTATCTTGAGAATTACCTGAGTTTAAATAAGGCGTTGAAACAGAGAAACCACCTTTTAAAATCAGCAAAGGAGAAAAATAAAGCTCCCGATAAATTAAAAGTTGAGTTAGACAGCTGGAATAAAACATTTGCAGGATTTGCTTCAGAGGTCATCAACAGCAGACTGCTTTATCTTACTGAGCTTGAGGATAAGGTTGATTATAACTATTCCAACCTTTTCAGGAACTCTGAGAAACTAAGTATGGATTATATCTGTTCTTTTGAAAGTAAAAAAAAAACGAAGTTGACACGAGCTCTATAATAAAAGAGCTGGAGGATTCTTTCAGGGAAGATTACGCGAAGGGATATACAACAAAAGGCCCACACCGCGATGATCTTAAATTCTTTCTTGATGGACGCGAGGCTGCTAAATATGGAAGCGCAGGCCAGCAGCGCTCTATTGTTTATGCCTTGAAGATTAGCGAACTTCAACTGTTTGAATCAGGAAGAGGAGAAAAACCGGTGTTTCTTCTTGATGATATCGACACAGAATTAGATATCCTCAGAATCCAAAGAATGATAAAATACACTGATGAAGAATTGCAGATATTTATAACGACAACAAAACCTCAGTTGATCGAAAATACCGGCAAAGAGGTTTTTTTAATAGAAATTGAAGGCGGAGACGTTAAAAATCTGAAAAAGATTAATTAGTAATGTTATGAGGTAAGTATTTTGGCAGATCAATTGAAAAATGAAAACGAACAACAGAGCCTGAACCTGGCTCATCAAATGGAAGAGGAAGCCAAACGAAAAGACTATACGGCTGACAGTATAGAGGTTATCCCAGGCCTTGAAGCGGTAAGGCGCCGCCCGGCTATGTATATTGGTAGCACCGGAATTGACGGTCTCCATCACTTGGTATATGAAGTTGTAGACAACTCCGTGGATGAAGCCCTGGCAGGTTATGCTAATAAAGTTGCAGTTACTATTCATTTGGATAATACCATCACTGTTACTGATAACGGCCGCGGTATCCCGGTGGATATGCATAAAAAAGTAAAGAAGCCGGCAGCTGAAGTAGTTATGACGATGCTTCATGCGGGTGGTAAGTTCAATAATTCGGCTTATAAAGTTTCCGGTGGTTTGCATGGCGTCGGTGTGAGCTGTGTTAATGCCCTTTCTGAATGGCTCAATCTCGAAATCAGGCGTGATGGAAGTGTGTATGAACAACAATATGCCCGCGGTGTACCGACCTCAGAATTTACAGCAACCGGTAAAACAAAATCGACCGGAACTAAAATAACATTCAAACCGGATAAAGAGATTTTTGAGACGCTCGAATACAAATATGACATTCTCGCCAACAGGCTGAGAGAACTCAGTTTTCTGAACCAGGGTTTAAAGATCCAGCTCAACGATGAAAGATCAGGAGAATCGGAAGAATTCTTCTTCAAAGGCGGCGTTTCTCAGTTTGTCGAGCACCTGAACCGGAACAAGAAACCTATGCATAAACCTTTTCACTTTCAAGCTGAGAAGGATAATATGGTCATTGAAGTGGCCATTCAATATAACGACGGCTACAAGGAAAATATATATACTTATGTTAATAATATAAATACGCGTGAAGGCGGAACACATCTTATCGGCTTTAAAGCTGCGCTGACTCGTTCCATGAATAACTATCTAACGGTTTATAAGAAAACGATCAGCATGAACATGAAGCTATCGGGTGATGATGTTCGCGAAGGGCTTACCGCAATAATAAGCTTGAAACTTCCGAATCCTCAGTTTGAAGGCCAGACGAAGATGAAACTTGGCAACAGTGAGGTCAAAGGCCTGGTTGAAACAGCGGTTAATGAATACCTCGCGGCTTTCCTGGAAGAAAACCCTGCCGTAGCGCGCAAGATATTGACGAAAACTATTGATGCTGCGCGCGCGAGAGAAGCGGCAAGAAAAGCTAAAGAACTGGTAAGACGTAAGGGCGCTCTCGAAAGCCATTCTCTACCCGGTAAACTGGCGGATTGTCAGGAAACAGATCCCGCACTCTCTGAGATTTTTATCGTGGAGGGAGATTCCGCGGGCGGCTCTGCAAAACAGGGGCGTGACAGAAGAACCCAGGCAATCCTGCCGCTTAAGGGTAAGATTCTAAATGTTGAAAAAGCGCGTTTCAACAAGATGCTTTCCAATGAAGAAATAAAGACTATGATCACTGCCCTCGGCACAGGGATTGGAACAGGGACGGATGATAGTTTTGATATATCAAAGTTAAGATATCACAAAGTGGTGATAATGACTGACGCTGATGTCGATGGTTCCCATATTCGCACTTTGCTTCTGACGTTTTTCTTCCGTCAGATGTTTGAACTTATCGAAAGCGGCCATTTATATATTGCGCAACCACCCCTCTTTAAAGTGAAAAAAGGTAAAAGCGAGGAATACATAGATGATGAAAAAGGGCTGGAGCAATTCCTGATTAAAACAGCCTCCAGTACATTTAAAGTCAAATCATTGAAAACAGACAAGGAATATACTTCTACCGAGCTTTCAAAAATGCTTGAAGCATTCCGAATTTACCGCTTTTATTTTGATAACTGCCTCAAACATGGGTATTCAACCTTTATACTGAAGCTCCTGTTGGATAATGATTTGATGAAGAGAACGACCTTTTCCAATGCCGAGAACTTCAAGAAGATGGGAAAACTGTTTGAAAAGGAAGGTTTTCAGGTTAAGGAATTACCGAAGGACGAAGAACGCGGGTTGTATTGCCTGGAGGTATCTATAAACGATGTGAATCATGGTCAAAGCAGGAGTTACAAACTTTCCTGGACTATTTTTGAATTGCCAGAGTTCAAAGAACTTGTTGAAGAATATGATAAGGTAAAATCAATAGGTACACCTCCATTTTTAATTCTTACAGATAAAGATGAACAACATGAGGTTGAATCCCGTGATGTTTTAATTAGAAAATTCATCGAGTTGTCAAAGGAAGGGATTCAGATACAGCGCTACAAAGGTCTTGGTGAAATGAATCCTGATCAGTTATGGGAAACGACTATGAATCCGGCATCAAGACGGCTTATTCAGGTACAAATCGAGGATGAAGTAAAAGAAGACGAGATTTTTGCCCTGCTGATGGGGGAAAACATCGAGGCAAGAAAGAATTTTATAATAGAGAACTCGCTGGCGGTCTCCAATCTGGATATATAGCGCCGGAGATACAATTTTTAGGGAGTTATTGTTAAATGGATTCAAACGAAAGAATTATTCCGGTCGGAATTGAAAATGAGATGAAGAAATCGTACATCGATTACGCAATGAGTGTAATCGTTGGGCGAGCGCTTCCTGACGCGCGGGACGGCCTGAAGCCGGTACACAGGCGAATACTCTATTCGATGAACGAAAGTGGGAATACCCATTCAAACCCATATAAAAAATCGGCGAGGATCGTCGGTGACGTCATGGGTAAATACCATCCTCATGGCGACCAGGCAATATATGATTCACTGGCAAGGATGGCGCAGGACTTCTCGATGCGTTATATGTTTATAGACGGTCAGGGTAACTTCGGTTCTGTAGACGGTGATCCGCCGGCTGCAATGCGTTATACAGAAGTCCGGATGAACGAATTGTCCTCGGAGATGTTGAAGGACATCAAGAAGGAAACAGTCGATTTTGTCCCGAATTATGATGAATCCCTCAACGAGCCGGTTGTACTGCCGACCAGGATACCGGCATTACTTGTAAACGGCTCCCAGGGAATAGCAGTCGGGATGGCGACAAATATCCCACCGCACAACCTTGTCGAAGTCCTGGACGCATCGCTTGCACTCATACAAAACAGTAATATCAAAGATCAGGAATTGATGAAGATCGTCAAAGGGCCTGACCTTCCAACAGGCGCTTTTATATATGGCGATGAAGATATTAAGAAGGCTTATAAAACCGGCAGAGGGTCAATGACCGTACGCGCCAGGGTTTTTGTTGAACAGCTGAAAAAGGGCAAGGAAGCGCTTATTGTAAATGCGATTCCTTACCAGGTGAATAAAAGCTCTCTCCTTATTCAGATTGCTGATCTCGTTAAGGCGAAGAAACTTGACGGAATTACAGATATCCGGGATGAATCCGACAAACATGGAACCCGGATAGTGCTTGAAATGAGAAGAGGAACCAACACTTCTATTCTGATGAACAACCTTTATAAGCACACCGCAATGGAGAGAAAATACGGCATTATTATGCTGGCTCTCTTTAATAATAAGCCTGAAGTTAAAGGCCTTCGCGGATTCTTAAGGGCTTTTGTGGATCACAGGATCGAAGTCGTCACCAGGAGAACACTTTTTGACCTTAAACGCGCCGAAGAGAGACTTCATATCCTGGAAGGATTAAAAATCGCTGTTGAGAATATTGATGCGATTATAGAGCTGATTAAAAAGTCGAATGATCCCAAGGATGCTAAAGAGCGGTTGATGAAAAAATATCATCTTTCAGCAATACAGGCACAGGCAATCCTTGATATCCGGCTCCACCGTTTGACCAGCCTTGAGAGAGTCAAGGTTATGGAAGAACATAAACAGACTCTCGCCTTGATCGAAGAACTTAAAGAAATCCTGGTTGATGAAAATAAAAAAATGAAGATTGTCATTGGTGAGTTGGAAGAGATTAAAGAGAAATACGGCGACGCGAGAAGAACCGAGATTATCTCCAAAACGGAAGAGCTCACAATTGAAGACCTTATAGAAGAAGAAGAGATGGTCATCACGGTTACCAAGAGCGGTTATGTAAAGCGCACTCCGCTTTCAGTCTTCCGCCAGCAAAACCGTGGCGGTAAAGGCGTTAAAGGGATGGCAACGCGTGACGGCGATTTTGTTAACGATGTATTTGTAACGTCCACGCATCACTTCATTCTTATACTTACCAAGAAGGGCAAGCTCTATTGGCTGAAGGTTTATGATATACCGGAGCTCGGCGCAGTGAGCAAGGGACAGGCTATCGTGAACCTCGTACAGATGGATCCGGATGATGCTTTCGCCACTGCGACAGCTGTTAAAGAGTTCCCGGAAGATAATTACCTGATGATGGCTACAAGAGCGGGTTATATAAAGAAGACATCCCTATCAGAATTTGCAACACCCCGTTCAAGTGGAATCATTGCAGTGACAGTGGATGATGACGATGAATTGATTGGGATGGGCGTTTCTCATGGCGGTAATGATATCCTGATTGCCTCCAGGCTTGGTAAATGTATACGGTTCAATGAAAACGATGTAAGGCCGATGGGGCGTTCAGCCAGGGGCGTTAAGGCGATAACCCTTAGAAAAGAAGACTATGTCGTCGGCATGTCTATACTGAGCGGCGAGGAAAAGGGTATTATGACCATCACTGATAAAGGGTATGGAAAACAAACTGTATTGGATGAATATTCGCCGCAGTCCAGGGGCGGATCGGGCCTGATAAATATTAACGTAACTGCAAAAAATGGCCCTGTTATGGAAATACTCCTTGTGAAGGAAGAGGATGAAGTTCTTTTCGTCTCAGCTGCTGGAAAGGCAATTAGGCTTAGAGCCAGCAATGTCCCGAAATATGGCAGAAATACCCAGGGCGTAAGAATAATGGAACTCGATAAAGACGATCATATCGTCGGAGTAGCGAAGATAACAGAGAATATCTAGACTGATGAAATCGGATTTTATTATTACAAAAAAACGGATTATCCCTGTTATTGTAGTCCTCATAATCCTTGCTTACCTGGCGGTGTTATACCTAAACAAGGTCGACCAGGATAACATGTTTGATGAAGCGCTGAGGCTGCAGAACCTCCAGCGCTGGCAGGAAGCCGCTGAACTGTATAAACAGATTTCGATAAAATATTATGGTAGCTCAAGAGCTCTGGAAGCGGATTTCCGTTCTGCTGAAATCTATTATTATAACCTCGGCTCGAGGCGGCTTGCGGAGATAGAGCTCGAAAAACTGATAAAAGAAAAACTTGATTCCGAACTTAAAGTGAAAACGACACTTCTGCTTGCAAGGATCTATTCAGACGACCCTGAACAGTTGGAAGATGCGCTGGAATTGCTGAAACGCTGCCGGCATGAAGAACTCTCAACAAAGGAAAAAAAGCTGATAGATATTGAATCAGCGGAGATCTACAGGAAAATGGGAAATTTCACTGAAACGGCAAAATTGTATGAAGTGCACCGTGATGATTTACAAACGCCACAGGAAAAGATTGAAATCCTGATGCAGCTCTCCAGCGCTTATACTTCATGCTTCGAAAGGAAAAAAGCAGAGAAGATATACCGCGAACTCCTTGCAACTAAGGAACTGGATGATGCCAAGAGAACCAGGGTGGAGTGGCTGCTTTTCTCTAACCTGGATGAGCAAGACAAGTTGGCGGAAGCTCTTGAAATTATAAACAACATGATAAACAAAGAACCGTCAAACCTGACATATAAAGCCGAACGGAAGCGGATACAGGAAGAAATAGAATTTATCCGCAAGACACGCAACAAGGAATGGTGGCAGTAAGGGGGAATACAGTCGCCGGTTGACAGGGGGAAAGAAAACGGCTATATTATAACTGGACGCGTGATAAAGGCGCGTCATTTTTTTGCTATTTGATAATATATGGGGGCGTCACGGTTTCGACGGGAATAATTGACGCTTCTGTTGCATGCCGAGGACCCATCTACTCGTTAATCAGGGTGGAATAAACATAACTGCAAACTCTAATGAGTTAGCTTTAGCTGCTTGATGCGGCTACGTCGCCTAGCGCTCCCGCCCACGGGGTGTTAACGCGGCGTCGTCAATGTGGGCTGGTATTTTCCCGATGCCTGTAGGGCGAATACGAGAAATTACAGGCTGGCCACGCGCGGTCTTGTTCGTTGGTAAAACGCGCGGCGAGACAAAAAAATAACGGAATAAGCATGTAGACGCGGTTGCCGAATATTTTCGGACGCGGGTTCGACTCCCGCCGCCTCCACCAGTCTTCGTTCGAATAACATGAAGAACGAAGACTGCCACGGCAAAGCGTTCAGCGACGCCGGGCTTTTTTACGAACTAATCGATATTTATTTGAACTTCGGCTGGCAGGCCAGTCTTCTTCTTTTATTGTCATTTATCGGTTGATCGTAATTATAGTGACGATTAAGCGAAGGCTGTCCGCCGTAGTCTTGATAGAGGAGGACAACCCATGCATTTTGTACATAATGAATTGTATTAATTATCCTAATAAATCTTATCTTATTTCATCTCCAGCCCGTCTTTCCAGGCGTAACCGATCACTTCTCCCAGGCTCCAATAACGGTTGCTGTCAAACATCGTAAGTATCATTGGTTTCATTATTTCAACGACCGGCTTCCCTTTATCCAGTACATCTTCTTTAGCATAAGCCTCTACTATTTCACCAATAAATACTGTATTTGTTGGGAGTTCTATTGTTTTCAGTAATTTACACTCAAGGTTTACCGGGCAGCTTGCAATCATAGGGGCATAACCGAGAGTACCTTTGAATGTTTCAAATACATTTGTTTTATCAACATCCGCACCGGAGACAATACCAAGATAATCGGTGACTTTATGCATCCCGCTATCAGGGAAACAAATGCTGAATTCTTTATTTTCAGTAATTCCTTTTATTGTGTGATGGTCGTTATTTATCCCGATCGCGATCATCGGCGGATTTGCGTTTGCCCTCATGCACCAACCTACCGGCATAAAGTTTATTTTTCCCTCCACTATTGTTCCTACCAGTACCACCGGCATTGGAGGCATCAAATTCTTGTTTATTTTTACCTGTTCCATTTATAACTCCTTTTAATTTTAATTATGTATGTGCATACAAGCATTGCGGGTAAAAAATATATCATTCCCCCCCGAGTTTCTTTGCAGCTTCGTTCGTTTTTCTTGTGATCTCATCGCCAGCCTCCTGCCCCAGGACCTCGCTATATCTTTTATACAGTTGCTTCCAGGCTTTTTGAATCAACTCCAGCTGTTCACTGCCTTTCTTCGTTGGATTAACCAGGACCTGCTTCCCTTCGGCTTTTTTTTGCAGGAATCCTTTTAAGACCAGGGAATCGACAAAACGGCTTATGGTAGATTGCGCGAGGTTAAGATGCATAGCCAGATCTTTCTGTGATATCCCCGGTTTTTCGATCACTAACATAAGCATGAACGCATGGGAAGTTGACATTCCAAGCCTGCTGAACTCTTCCTCCGCCATCCTGCTGATTGTGCGCGCAAGAGAATTAGCCGTGAAATAGAGGCAATTCTCAAAATAATCTTTCAGCGGCTCGGCCATTTTTACCCTTTATATTAATGCTTGCACATACAAGTGAATTTTAAATCATAAAATTACATAATACAAGAGTGATTATAAAAAATTTAAATTTCTGAGAAAAAACCTGCTGAGTACCAGATTTAACGGTTAATTAATATTGTCTGTATAATTACCCTATTTCATGCTTTTCAGGATCACCCGGTCGAAGAGCTTATCCGGCATGAGTGATACCAGGCGGGGGAGGAACTTCGCATCGAGCGTCGTTCTATAAACGGTTTTCGGCCTCCTGGCTGTGATCGCCTTGAACATGCACTTAGCCGTGCTTTCCGGCCCCGGGCATTTGCTGTATGAATCGCTTATGTATTTATCGAAACCTTTCATCAGCGGCTTGTAATCTTCCGGGTGGTCTATCTTACGCAGCGTCGAAAGCGCGACTTCATCGAACTCCGTCTTGACGACCCCAGGCTGGATCATGGAAACCTTGATGCCGAGGCCTTTGACCTCCTGCCGCAGGGCGTTCGCGACAGCCTTGAGGGCATGCTTGGTGGAGGCATACCAGCCGAGTCCCGCCATCGAGATGTTGCTCACAATTGAGGCGACAAGCACAATCCGGCCCGATTTCTGTTGCCTCATCTGTGGAAGCACGGCTTTCAGCAGCCTGGCGATGCCAAAGATGTTGACGTTGTACTGGTACTCTATTTCTTCCAGCGGCACCGATTCAACCGTCCCGTAGCTGCCGTATCCGGCATTGGCGAGCAGTGCATCGATACGCCCGGATTCTTTTATTATCCGCCTGACTCCCTCCTGCACCTGCCTGTCCGAGGTGACATCCATCTTAAGGATCTTAGCGCCTTTCTCTTCCAGGCCTTTCATCCTCTCCACCCGTCTTGCCGAGGCGTAGACGGTCCATTCCCCGGTCGCGAGGAGTTTCTCCGCGGTCAACATCCCAAAGCCCGACGACCCGCCGGTAATCAAAACCACCTTTTTCATCTTTTTCTCCCTATTCCAGATAAAAAACTATTTATCATAAACAACATTATTAAATTTAATAAGAACAGATTCAATGATTACTTATTTTTTGGTGTCGTTTACCTGGCAATTACTGCGAACTCGGTATGCCCTTCTTCGAACTCATCCCCGGCAACGTTTTTATACAATTCCACTTCAGTAAACCCGGCATCGAGGAGTTCACGCATCAGGCTGTCGGCATCAAAATGCTGCAGCCAGTTATAAACAACTCTTATCCTGTCTTTCTCGATGATAGTATATTTGTCCAGCCCGACCTTTTCATTTTCATACTTGAAGCTGTTCATAAAGCAGTAAGAGTCATCCGGGGACCAGAATCCGTCGAAACGGTTGAAGTCGTAGTCGAAAGATTCTTCCAGCCCGGCGAAACGGACAAGAGAATAAACATCCAGCAGAACTGCGCCACCGGGCTTGAGCAGGGAGCGGAATTTCCTGAGCATCTTTGCCCTCTGTTCCGGGCTGAGCGCACAGAAATCGCACATTATCATGGTGATAAGGTCATATCTGTCGGCTGTTTCGAAGTCCAGGTAGTTAGCCTGGACGTAGTTTACTTTCAGACCTTCCTTCTCAGCAGTTTCTCTGGCGTAGGTAATCGAATTCCCGGAGAAGTCGATCCCTGTCACCGCGGTTCCGCTTTTGGCCAGCCTGCTTGTATATAATCCCGGGCCACATCCGAAATCAACAACGGAGGTCTCCGCACCCAGGTTAAAGTGAGAACATATCCAATCAACAGAACGGTCGATAAATGGATGATTCCTGGAGGCCATATCCACCGATTTATCCAGATGAAATTGAAGCATCTGTTTAGAGATGTGTTCATCAGTCCATAATGAGTCCGCGGTATAAAACTCAAACGGCCTAGGCCTATGATTAATCTGCTTCAGCACGTCAAATATGTTTTTACATGTCATCATCTCTCCCCTAACATATAAAATCGCATTCTATTCTAAAAAAGTATTATGGAATTTTATTGTGTGTAATGCAAATATTGCCGATACTCAGTAGTAATCCCATTTCGATTTGGTGTTATAAATAATAAATGAGGGCAATAAATATCTATTAAACGTTAATTACATAACATTTATGGCGTTGGAATTATGATAAAGTGAGCCAAAATTATAGGAGAATAAATATGAAAAAAGTTGTTCTTATGCTGCTTGTTTCCTGCTTCCTGTTTACATGGGGTTTTACCGGACAGGAAGGTCAAAACGAATTGTTTGCTCAATCGCGTAAGCGTTTACCTGACCTTGTCGGGAAGGCTTTTGTGGAAAACGGCTCTTGCAGGTTATGGTTGCAATTAAAGAACATTGGCAATGCGCTCCTTGACAACAAAAGCTTCAGGATAGTAGTAATTGCGCATGGAATTGTAGTGTATGATGATTTTCAATCTACGCCAATAGCCCCAGGGGGAAATTTCTCCTTTGGTATTGGGAATTTTACTGTTAAAGAGAAAACGCGCCTGAAGATCATCCTGGATGCTGATAATACCATTAAGGAGAAGAATGAGGCGAATAACGAGATCCGCACCACAGTAGAGTGCGAGGTGCAGTCGTTCACGAAGCCTGTTGAGCTTGTACAGACAATCCCGACAGCCCTTCAGCCGGTCGGTTCAGACCTTGCTGTGGACCCTGTAGTGATTATCGGGGAATCTCAACAAAAGGTTAAGAACGGTGGTACTGTTACCCTGACACGTGATGATTCATACGATAACTCGCGTGCGTTTTACCTTAAATATTACATGCTGAATCTGAAGGGTAAGGCGGTAAGCGGGATAAAAAACGAAGTCTATTACAACGGCGTCAGTGTGGCGACACAGACTGATGTAAGCATCGGCGTTGCCCGTGCGGAAATATCTCTCCAGATGTATCCGACTTTCGGCAAGACCGGAGACTATGGAACCGTGAAAATCGTTGTAGATTCCGACAACAAGCTGAACGAACCGGATGAAACCAACAATACCATCACATTCTATGTAAAACTCCAGGGATATTAAACTTAATAACTCTTACCATTTTTCATACCCGTCTGGATTCGCTCCAGACGGGTAGAATTTTTATGTAAACATCTGAGATACTATAAAATTGACACCGGTTTGGATAATTGGTATATATAAAGCGTATTTAATTCAAATAGCCGCGGGGCGGCTGACGCAATTATAGGAGTTAGCGGGTTGAAGAAATAAGTAAGCCATAGCAAAGACGCTGTTCCAATTGGAACGGGCGGCGGAAACAACTGAATTGTATTCAGAGACGTTTCCGGTTATGGCAATTTTTCTTCTCCGTTGCTTTTTTTCTTTTTTTTAACCAGGAGCCACGGAAACCCGTGGCTTTTTTTATTTCAGAGGAAACCGATGCCTGATAACACGATAATTTTTCAAAATGTGACGTTTTTATATGACGGAGCCGCTGAACCGCTATTCCGGGATCTCTCCCTGCAATTCTCCAGGGGGTGGACCGGTATTGTCGGTGCGAACGGGGTCGGCAAAAGCACGATCCTGAAGCTTAGCTCAGGGTTGCTGGAGCCCCGGGAGGGACGGGTAATAATCCCCGAATTCACGCTCTACTGTGAGCAGCGCACGGATGAAATCCCAGCGCTTCTTACTGATTTGCTGGGCGCCGCCGACAGTGAATCATACCGGATACGGGACCGGCTGGGCGTAGAGGATGACTGGCTGGAGAGGTGGGAGACGCTCAGCCACGGGGAACGGAAGCGGGCGCAGATCGCCGCCGCCTTATGGTGGAAACCAGAGGTGCTTGCCCTCGATGAGCCGACGAACCACCTCGACGCCCAAGCCCAGGAGATGCTATTTTCCGCGTTGCAGGGCTTTAACGGCACAGGCCTGCTGGTGAGCCATGACCGGGAACTGCTGGATGATCTCTGCAGCCAGTGCCTCTTCATCGAACCGCCAGATGCCATTATACGCCCTGGGAATTATTCTGCGAGCTTGGAACAAACAGAGCAGGATAACCTCTCCGCTCAGAGGTCATACGCTAACGCGAAACAGGATTACAATCGCATCAAACATGAAGCCTCCAGGCGAAGGAGCGAAGCCTCTCAGGCGGACCGTAAACGTTCGAAAAAAGGGATCGCAAGGAATGACCATGACGCGAAAGCTAAGATAGATGCCGCCCGCCTTACGGGCAAGGACGGAGACGCCGGGAAAAGATTAAGCCAGATGGAAGGCCGCCTTTCCCAGGCGCGGGAGAAGATGAGCGGTATCGAAGTAAAGAAGACTTATACAATGGGAATCTGGATGCCGGGGGAGAAATCAAAACGCGATACACTCTTCTCTCTGCCGGATGGAATACTCTCGCTTGGTGAGAAAAGAGAACTTCATTACCCCGACCTGTTGATGAAACCGGATGACCGCATTGCCCTTACCGGCGTAAACGGCAGTGGCAAGAGCACCCTGATTAAACATATAATGGAATCGCTGAATCTGCCGGATGATAAGGTGGTCTATATCCCGCAGGAGATCGACCTCGGTTCATCGCAGGATATCCTGAACTGGGCAAAGGGCCTGCCGCCGGAAAGGCTCGGCAGGATGATGACCGTGGTCAGCCGCCTTGGTTCCAGGCCGCACCGCCTGCTCGAAAGCACAGAGCCGAGCCCTGGGGAGATCCGCAAGGTCCTGCTTGCCGTCGGCATCGCGAATATGCCGCACTTAATCGTGATGGATGAGCCGACCAATCACCTCGACCTGCCTTCCATCGAGTCTCTCGAGGATGCCCTTACCGATTGCCCCTGTGGCTTACTGCTGGTCAGCCATGACCGGCGGTTCCTTGAAGCCTTGACCGAAAAAAGGTGGAGTATTTCGGAAGAGGGGATGACCAGTAAATATATTTTAGAAACAGACTAGAAATATTTGGTTAAATTTTAAACTTTTCCGGGAGTCTGAAATTTACCGGTAGTATAATGATATTTTTACGTGACAGGCATTGCACTATCCTTTGAAAGGAAGTTATTCATATGATTCTGCCAGTTGCATCAATAATACTCAGTCTTATTCTACTGGTCTGGAGCGCGGAGAGGTTTGTCGACGGCTCGGCGTTTGCCGCTCGTATTCTCGGCGTTCCACCACTCATTATCGGGATGGCAATTGTCGGTTTCGGGACATCTATACCGGAAATGCTGGTTTCCGCCATGGCTGCAATTCAGAATGCCCCGGAGATCGCTCTTGGCAATGCCTATGGATCAAACATCACCAACATCGCCCTGATCCTTGGCTTGAGCGCTCTTATCAACCCAATTATAGTGAGTTCCAAGGCGATCAAAAAAGAATTGCCGCTGTTGCTAGCAGTGACTTTACTCGCATGGGCGCTTCTCCTCGATGAAACCATTACACGTCTTGATTCTGTTATATTTATCATTACATTTTTTATCCTGTTATCGTGGACCGTTCTGGAAGGAACAAGAAGGAAAAAGGATACATTTGCCGGAGAGATAAAGCAGGAATTTGAGAAAGATGCCATGACCTTACGAACTGCAACATGGCGAATTATTACCGGTCTTTTCTTCCTTGTAATCAGTTCGAGGGGCTTGATCTGGGGAGCGGTAAGTATTGCGAGGTATATTGGCATAAGCGACCTCGTAATCGGCCTTACCATAGTGGCTGTAGGCACTTCTCTACCGGAGTTGGCCTCTTCGGTGGTCGCAGCGCGTAAAGGCGAGCATGATATAGCCCTTGGGAATATTATTGGATCGAATATATTCAATACCCTGTTTGTCGTGGGCTTGGCGGGTTTAATCCGGCCGATGCCGGTCGCTTCTGATATATTAGCAAGAGATTTACCGATAATGGCTGGTGTGACCCTCCTCCTCTTTATAACCTGCTTCGGTATCCGCAGGCAGGGGCGGATTAACCGTTATGAGGGTTTATTGCTGCTGTCATTTTATACCGTGTATACTATCTACCTGATAATCTGAAATTTCCTCCTGTTGAAAAGGTTATCGACATTCAGGCATCACGAATTTAAAATACTTACACGATGAAATGTGAAAACACCAGTTATATAGTATATATCCTTCGCTGCAGTGACGGTACGTTATATACAGGGATAACAAATGATCTTGAAAAGAGGATTGATGCTCATAATTCCGGTAAGGGGGCGAAGTACACAGCAGGGCGCGCCCCTGTGAAACTGGTCTATTCAGAAGAGGCCGGTTCTGTGAACGATGCTCTGAAAAGAGAACATGAAATAAAGAGCCTGAACCGCTATAAAAAGGAAGAACTTATCCAGGGTACTAAGAAAAACCGGAATAATAATAAGTAGGTATGCCTTTTTCCGGTTATCGTCGTATAATAGTATATAAGAATGATTTTGCAGGAGGCGTTTTATGAAAGCTGTAAGAAATTTTGCTATTTTTGTATCTACGATATTTGTACTTGCGCTGTTTTTTAAGCTGAACCAAACTCCCCCGTCAGCATACGAACATCATGCGGAAGCGAAATATAATTATTATACGGTAGATGGCGATACGGAGCAGGAGCTGCGCGACTCGTTAAACCGTAATGGAATCCCGGCAGGCCCGGGTAGGTCATATGACGGCTATACAAGATGGTATATAAAATGGAATTGGAAAACGGATACTAATCAAAACGGGCAGTGCTATATCTCAGGAGTGGATACTTCCCTCGATATCACTTATACCCTGCCACAATGGAAGTACGGCAGAGGGGACGAAGCCTCGCTGGTTGTGAAATGGGAGCAATACATCGAGGCGCTCACACTGCACGAGGAAGGCCACGGCGAACATGGAATAAACTGTGAACGCGAGATAAAGGAAGCCCTACAAAATCTTCCGCCGGAAGACAGCTGCAATTCTCTCAACCAGAAAGCGAACATGGCGGCGAGGGAGGTACTTCATAAATGGCAGAGGGCAGATAAAGATTACGATGCGGAGACAGGGCACGGCGTCACCCAGGGGGCAAAATTCCCCTAGGAACAGTTCAACTTATAATTGAAGGTATCGGCAGCGGGCAAAGCCTGGAAGCTATTTCTTTTTTTCGTTATATCCGCTTTCGCCGTAGGGCTGTAATTTATCAAGCCATAATTCCTCAAGCATAGTGAGGTCATCCCGGTATTTCTTGCTGTCATTATCTTCTGTGGCCAGTGTATCAAGTATCTCAAATGTAAAATTCTCTTTACCGAGTTCTTTCCAATCCGCCTGGAGAGCTTTATTTGGATGGCTGCCCATTTCCAATTGGAAGCCGTGTTTGTTTTCATAAGAATTAAGGTTCGGGGATGAGCCGATCAGCACTTTTCCATTCTTCAGGTTGCGAATCTGGAAGATACCCATAGGTATGCTGGATTCCTTGTACTGGTTTTTCAGTTCTCGTTTTCTTTCGTCCATTTCTTTTCCTCTGTACTTTATCTAACCGTTTTCATTCCGAACCCCTTGATTATACAATAAAAGAATTCTGTATTTCAGAAATAAAATATAAATTGATGAAAAAACTCTGTTATAAGATAAGTTTTAGTTTGAGAAATATTCTTTAAAACCTTATCGAGTGCTGGTATTTCAGGTTGATTGACCAGTTGTACTCTCTGAATGAATCACCATTTTTTTCCCAGTTATGCCGATACACGAGGTAGAACCTGCTCCCTTCCTGGGGGATCCAGTAGATTTTAGCGAATATCCCTAAAATTTCGGATTCGTTGTCATATTGGATAATGCTGTTCATTGAAAGATCCGGATTAATCTTAATAATCAGGTTTGCGCCGATGATACGAGCCGTGAAATCCCCTTCCGGCAGGTTGACCTCACTGGTATGGCCGAACACCGAAGCGAAGAGATGCTTATTCGGTTTTATCGCGGCGTATGCTTCGTACTCATTGATGCTGCCGCTATAATAGTTACCCCACTGGTAATTTCCATGTACGAAGAATCCCCTCTTTCCGGTAGTCGAAGCATTTATGATATACCTTGTAAAGTCATATTCTTCTGGTGGCAGGATGATACTATCGGTTATTTCGAAACCGTCTTCTAAGCGGTCAAATTTTCTTAGAATTTCAAATTCCAGATAGTCTCCACTTTCAAATTCAACACTGAGAGGTATTAGCACGAAGCTGCCTTCGCTGTATTCCCCGGTTTCACGATCCCAAATCTGGTTTAGATAAGCATAGAAATAGAGCTGTCTGATCCAGCTGATATCAGGTCTCGGGGCGATATTAAGAAAGATGCGTAAGTTTTTGATATTATTCCTGCGGAGGTAACCGAGCGCTGGGTTAAAGTTCTCCCCGATTTCCCAGTATTCCGCGGCGCAGTCTATGAGGTCATTGGGGAAATCCAGGCTCAGTTTCCAGCTTTCATTGTCGAGATCCGGCAATTCGGAGCTGTCTGTTTTCATATAATTCGCGGTAAAGTATAAATTCTTATTACCGAATGCTTTTGATGTACCATACCGAAAATCAGCGCCATAAAGCGTATTGGAACCTATCCCGGAAGGATTTCCATTGGTTACTATCACACCGATATTAGACTGCTCCCAGAGATTCCTGGTTATACGCATCGCCAGCAGGTTCTGCGTTGGAAGGCTGTTTGTTTCACCCGTCTGAACATCCAATAACCCGACATTAAAATCCCCGATCCTTCCGGTAAGTTTCATTCCCCAATCTATGGGAATCTCTTCACACTGCAGTAAGCCGATCCTCCTGCTGAAAAACGGGATCACATCCTCATTCATTCGCGGCATCTGGTACAGACCGGCGCCTTCCAGGAAAAAATCTCTTTTCTCGGGATAAATAATCGGGAACCTGGTAAGGTTGATCTGCCTGGAATCGACTTCCGTTTCTGCGAAATCGGTATTGACCGTAAGCGATGCTTTAAGGTTTGCCGTTATGTTGTAGAATACATCTATTCCGGCATCGAAGTTTTCTTCCGCCTCTGTTTCGTTCTCGAGTTTCATTGCGCCGGCGACGATAAAAGGACGGATATCCAGCCCCATTCCCTGTTCCATTCCTTCAAAACTTCCAATTGTACCTGCAAGAGCAGGATTATATGCAGAGGCATCGTGATATGGATGCGCCCACTTATCGATTTCTTCGTTTCTTTTGATATTCCTTATGACGTTGAATCCCCATTCGGTTATCCTGGGGTCAAAGGTCAGGGTTTTGAAAGGAATAGCCATTTCTACAACCCATTCTGTATCTGATTGTGTCACTTGCGAATACCAGATACCATCCCAATCACCATCGATCTCCTCAGAGTTATTGTATACGATTCCGTCGAATTTCATCCCGACCGGGCTGACGACAAAAACATAGGCATTCCTTTTGTCATTGAAGGTATCGAGCACGATCATAATGCAGTCATCTGCATTCGGGTCGCTGTCCCTTTCCATCTGCAGTGCAATTATGTCATTCGGGCTGTCGTCCGAACAAATGATACCTAAATAAAGATACTCTTTGTTGTAAAGAGCTTTTACCCTGGTTTCCTGGGTTGGCTCCCCGTTTTCATTTGGCTCCTGTTGACGAAGTGGGCCTATATACTTTGCTTCATTCCATTCCGGTTCATCCAGTTTTCCATCAATGACAATCGAGCCTGTAATAGCTGCAGCCGTCGCTTTTTTAATCAACTCTTTCGTGACAAGCTTTTGTTCTTCCGCTGAAAAAATAGATATCAAAAAAAGATAGGTTATTATGAATATATAAAAAAGACACCTCTTAGCTACAAAACTTCTCATTAATGCCCCCTTGTCCTTACAATTGATGTTTTAAAACAGCTGGCCGTGCCACGTCCCGATAAACACAGGGCCAGACGGTATTTTATACTTTTCCCTATCAGGCCGATCCATCTCGCGGAAGAGTTTCCACTCACCTTTCAATTGCAGCATATCCGCTGTTTTATAGAAATTGTACAGTGTGATACCTGCAGAAATAAAATCCATTGAACCAGGTTTTTCGCTCTCAGTTAAATCCAACATCAGGTGGAGTTCTTCCTCATTCATTATAAATCTTAAAGGATGTGCCTCCTTCAAGTCCGGAGCGAAGCGGCAGTACCTGATTACAGATTCGAGTTTATGGTTATCCAACAGGAATTCTTCAGGATGCACTCCCCACTCCTCGAAATATAAAATATCCTGTACCGATATATCACGTGCACTAGTGATGCCGGGAAATTCTTTTGCTTTGCCTTCCTTACCGGAGAAGGGAATAACTATAGAATTTTCCTGGCCGATTATAGTGTACAGTGAATCCAGGTAAGAGAGGTATGATAAAACCTGTTGAAGGGTAAAACCGACTTCGATAAAGCCTTCCGGTGAATCTGTACGTACACCTATTGAAATATGCGCTGGCGCTTTTACCGGTAAGGAAATCTCTCCCAGAAAATCTATCAAAGGTTTTTGGTCGACATCCAGGAATTCAATATCATCTTCGATGAACGATTTCAATTTATCCATTGATTCTATATCAAGTGGAGTTTTATCCGATGGTTTTAACGGCCTTATGCGCAAAAGCGAAGCGATTGGCCTGAATTCTCTATTTTCCATCCTCTGTCTTTGTCCTTTTTTTTATATGTACTCGTACCATCTCGGCCCGTTGCGGGCGCGAGCGTAAAACCCTGAATACAAGGTTTTTATAAGAGCAGATATCACCCTTTTTTGCAACCCTGCCCAGGATGTAATTTATCAATCCATTTAGGGTTTCAAACGGGTAATCCTCAAATTTTGTTCCCGTATGCTGTTCCAATTCATCGAGCTTAAAATTCGAATCGACAATCAATATATTCGAAGAGACTTTATGGATATAACCACTCTGTGAGACTTCATCATTATCTGTAAGTTTACCTGTTATTTCTCCCACGATGTCTTTCAGCGTTACAATACCAACAGTACCGCCGTATTCATCTATCACTACAGCGGTCTCCCGGTGCTCTTTTCTCATCATAATCAGGGCGCGGCTGATTTCCAGGTTTTCCGGTATAAACAGCGGAGGCTTGACCATCTGTGCAGCTTTTTTCTGCCGGTTTGCTGGCTCCAGAAGATATAGATCATTAACAAACCCAAGTAATTCATCCGTATTTTTATCATATACAGGTATCCGGCTGAGGCCGCTTTTTAAAAGAATGTCCAGGACTTCGCGGTAGGTAGCATTTGGCTCACAATGTGTGAGGTTAATCATTGGTATGGCGATATCGGAGAGTGTTTTTTCTATATATGCGGATAACTTATCGAGCATATGAATAGTCAGGTTTTCCTGGGAGGCGAAATTATCCTGATCAAGGAGCATCTTGAACTCTTCACGTGTAATTATCTGGTTTTTTACAGCTATTTTTCCGATCAATAACCGCCGTACGCCATTCCCAGCTAGAGACAGCAGCGTTACAAGTGGGTAAAAGAGATAAGATACAAATCTGAGAGGTTTTACTACCATATAAGAAAGCGTTTCCGCATTTTTCCGGAAAACCGCTTTTGGCATTATCTCGGCAAAAAAGAGGATCATCGGGATCGTCATAAATACAGACAACCAGGAGTATGAAGGGTGAAATACCCTCGAGAAAAGTTCGTTTGCCGCAAAGTTTGCGCCGACTGTTGAAAGATTTGTGCCGAGGAGGGTTGTGCCGATAAGAATCTCAGGTTTCTGAAGGAGCTTTTGTAGGTACAAAGCCTGTTTTGAACCTTCCATTCCCCTGTTATGCAGTTTTACCTTATCGACAGATACAATAGCAATTTCCGATCCTGAGAAAAAACCTTCGAGCAGAACACAGAAAACCATAACTATCAGAAGGAAGATCATTTATCCTGTCCTCCTTCATTCGTGTGTGGTTTCTCGCTTGTGAGAGGTTTTATTAAGACTTTTCTTATCCTGGGCGGGTCGATTGATTCTATTGTATACGAGAAATGCTCATCTTCTACTGTTTCACCTTTTGCGGGTATTTTATGAAATAGGTGTGACAGGTAACCCTGGAGAGCGGCGAACGGAGTGCCTGTGGGGAAATGTATTTCACGCTCCAGGTCTCGTATAGAAACCCGGGCATCAACAAGGTACGACCCATCTTCCATGAGTTTTATAAAATCTGATTCCCTGTCACTTTCATCCTGAATATCTCCCACAATTTCTTCGATAATATCTTCCCTGCTAACCAGCCCAAGTGTCCCGCCATATTCATCAAAGACTGCGGCCAAATTCTCTCCACGCATCAGCATTTCATTGAGCAGTTCTTTAAGTCTGATCTGTTCCGGAACCTGCATGACAGGTTTCAAAAGACCTGTGATCGGTCTCTTGAGGTTAGAACCCGATTTTAAAAACACGAGAAGGTCTTTGAGCATCACCTTCCCGATAATTTCATCTATATTGTTTTCACATACTATCAACCTGGAATGCCCGGTTTTGCGAATTGTCTTGATCGCTTCATCTATTGTCGCATCACTTTTTATGGAAACTATTAAATGCCGTGGAGTAATTACATCTTTGACTGTTAATACTTCCAGGTCTGTTATACCCATAAGAAGTTGGCGTTCACCCGGCGTAACGATCCCCTCTTTAATACCAAGCTTAATGAACCTGTTAATTTCACTCCGAATAGAATTCCATGATCTACGGGAGGGTTCTTGCCTGGAATCCCGGTACAGGATCTTTTTAACTATTTTTTCAATCGGCTTTGCCAGGGGTGTGGAAAGACGGTACCACCAGCTGAAAATAATCCTTGTAGATTTTATAAATGCCATTGGCCTTCGTAAAGCGATACCCTTTGGGGAGATTTCTCCGAAAATCATGAGGAGTGATGTAACAGCAATGGTGAAAACCAAGGTAAGAGCGGTTTTATATTCAGGATTCAGGTTTCTGTTAATAATCGCGCCGAGCTGTGAGATAAGAGAATTAACTGTTTCATTACCGAGGAGGATGACCACCAATAAACGGTCCGGCTCTTTCAGCAATTTGTTCGCATATATTGCATATTGTTTCCCTTCGCTGCTCAGGCGTTTAAGCCTCCAGGGAGTTATTGAAAAATAAGCAGCTTCGGAACCTGAAAATGTTGCTGAAAGAATTATTAGAACAAACAACAACAGCAGCAGAGAAATATACATCTACATTACCTCGGATGGAATTATAGTATACAGATCAGATCAATAAAAGGAGCCGGATTAAAAAGGTTATACTAAGTAAACATTAATCGCGAATCATCTCATCAAGATTGCACGGTTATTTACCTTTATAATCGGGATCTAAAGCAAAGTAACTATGTTTGTGCAGGATAATTTTATCTGTGTTGGAAAGTGGTTCCACCCTTCCGTCCAGATAATTGTTTAAAAATGCTTCTATCAGACCGAATGATGCAATTGCATTTCCAGGATTTGTAAACCAATTATATCCTTCATTATTGAATGTTATTGTAATTATTGGGGTTCTGTTTTTCTTTATTCGTTTTGCGAGTTTTTTAGTTTCTTTTTCATCTATCATTGGAGTATCAGTGCCCTGAATCATCAGGACAGGCACCCGGATTCGGAACCCGTTATAATAAGGTGATACTTTTTTCAGCATTCTTTCATCCTCCTCGGGATTACCAAAACGTTCCATGAAAATCGCTTTATGCTGTTTCCACGACGGTGGCAGGTTTTCAAGGAACGAAATCAGGTTTATAGGTGCGCTCTGGACTACTACAGCTTTTAGAATACCGGGTTTCTGATATGAAAAACTGAGAGCCTCAAAACCACCCAACCCGAGACCAAACGCCCCAATCCTTTCCGGATCCGCGATTCCCTGCTGAATAGCCCAGTTTATGGCATCTTCAAGGTCATCAAGTACTTTATTCCCCCATTCTTTATTGCCGCTTTCCAGGTATTTTTTACCAAAGCCCGCTGACCCGCGAGTATTGATCTGGAGAATTGCGTAACCTCGGTTTGAAAAAAACTGTGGTATTGTATCGAACTCAGCGTAATATCGTCCCCATAAAAATTGAGCAGGATTAATAATAAAGGGCAAGTTTTTCTCTTTTGCTCCCAAAGGAAGAGTCAGGTACCCAACCATTTCCATTCCATCACGGTTTTTAATTATTACAGGCCTCTTGCGAGAAAGTGTATATTTATTTAATGCTGGCCTATGGAAAGTGAGGGGAGTTAGAATTTTATCTTTCCGGTTATAGAGGTAATACAAAACGGGTTTAATTGATGATGTATATGTTACCAGCCATATATTATCATCATGTGAACGGCCAGAGATATAGAAATCAGCGTCCTGTGCCTGTTCTAAAATTTGGAAATCTTTAAGATATTTTTTATCAAGTACATTCCATTTCTGGCGTAGATAATATTCAGCGACCGCTATTGGAGCCGTCTCAGTGTCATCAAGGATATATTGTTCAATATCAGTTTTTTCTGATTCAAAGATGACGGTGCTTTTTCTTGTTTTAATATTGAACTTATAAAGTTTTGACAGGTCTGA
>JAFGBY010000079.1 GCA_016932915.1 Acidobacteriota bacterium
AATCCTTATCTGTTTCATTAAGAAATCCCGAACCTTTAAAAACAAACCGGTTAATCAGGAATAGCATTAATATTAATGTGATTACTGCAAGTAGATATAGATAAAAATTTGTCCGTTTACGCATAAAATTCAATACCTGATATTAATCTCAGCGGAACATGAAGGGCATTTTCCATCTTTAAGAAAAATCTCAGCGCCGGAAAACCAGCCTCTCCTGACAATTTCAGCTCCGCATTCGGGGCAAAACGTTGTGGAAGACTCTTCGTCACTTATATTTCCAAGATAAACATATTTTAATTTCTTCTGAGCAATCTTCCTCGCACCGAAAAGTCGTTCGGAATCAGTGGCCGGGTTCTCCATCCGGTACCTCGGGCTGTAACGTGAAAAGTGAACAGGGATTTCAGGGTTTATGCCTGCAATGAAATCAACAAGCTGATTAATTTCTTCATCACTGTCATTCTCATCGGTGATAAGAAGATTTGTAATCTCAAGCATTGTCCTCCCTGCAGCAAGCTTGATAATCTCCTTCACAGGAGCTAGTTCAGAACCGCATAATTTCTTGTAGAAATCCGGATTTATTGATTTGAGATCGATATTGATCCCATCAATAAAAGGCAACAGCTCGTTAAAAGGTTCTGGATTGATAGTCCCATTCGATACTAATACGTTAATCAGCCCTTTCTGCCTGGCAAGTTTCGCGCAATCCATGACATATTCATACCAGATCAACGGCTCAGTATATGTATATGCCACACCAATCGACTTATTCTTTATCGCATAATCAATAAGTTCTTCAGGGCTGACATATTTCGTCGGAATCTCCTCCTGACTGATCTCCCAGTTCTGGCAGAATTTACATCGAAGGTTGCAGCCATTTGGGCCGGTCGACAGTATCCTCGAACCGGGATATAAATGATATAGTGGTTTCTTCTCAATCGGGTCTATCGCAATAGAACAGACATTTCCATAATTTTCAGCAATAAGGCGACCCCCAATATTCCTCCGGCCGCGGCAGATTCCGAGTTTACCTTCTTTTAATTCGCAGAAATGGGGGCATAGTTCACACCGGATTTTACTACCGTCCAATTTTCGGTAAAAACTTGCTTCGACTGGAGGCTGGCCACTCATTATTACATATTCCGGTTAATTATATACTCAACCAGTTTTTCGAGATCAAGCGATTCATTGAGAACCGGAATTGTTTTAAATAAATCAAGCCCTTCTCTTACAAGCTTCTCAGATTCCTTTTTAACCTTATCCGGTATACCTCTATCTTCCATTGCCTTTTCAAGTTGTTTTTCCGATACGCTTTTAAAACCCTTTTCATCTATAATTGATTCAACTATTTGACTTCCTGCCTCGTCACTGTCACGCAGGTACAACGCCGGTAGTGTAATCTTTCCTTCAATCAAATCGGAAAACACAGGTTTTCCAAGTACTGACTCATCGCCAATAAAATCAAAGAGATCATCAATAATCTGGAAAGCTACACCAACTTTCATTCCTGCTTCATGAAATTTCTTTTCATCCTCTTCATTCAGTCCACCAAGGATTGCGGCAGCGCTTCCCGTGCCGGCAAAAAGCTCTCCTGTTTTTTTAGCGATGATATTATAGTATTCGTCATAGGTTATATCGATTTTGAAATTTTTATCGGATTCAAGAATCTCACCCTTAATCATTCCGAGGGTTAACCGGGAGAACGCTGAATTTAAACGATGATTGTTCAAGCTGTTTATCATCTCAATTGCCCTGGCATAGATGTAATCACCGAAAAGGATAGAAACATTTTCATCCCAGATACTGTTAACCGTTTTTCGGTTCCGCCTCGATACAGCCCTATCGATAATATCATCATGAACCAGAGTCGCGGTATGTATGAATTCAGTCGCAATAGCAGCATTGACATCATCTTCACCTTCATAACCCAATAAATCAGTTATGAGAATCATGAAGGCAGGTCTGATTCTTTTTCCACCACCACCGAAAATATGAACTGCCATTTCCCTTATAAAGGGGAACGATTCCTCTACATTATCTATAAGCCCGGTTTCAACTTTTTTAAGCTTTGCCCGTACATTCTTCCTTTTAATATAATCGAACAACAAGAACCCTTTCTTATTCCTCCGCAACAGGTTTCATCGGTTTATATGTGAACTCCTTAACCAGATTATCGTTTTCAAATTTGAAAGCTTTTCCTTTCAAATAATACCACCAGAAAGTATAGGTTTTTCCCGCAATTTCCTCATCAGTCTGGCGCTCATAAATACCCCATTTTCTGAGGATTTTGCCTCTGTTTGTATCTACGCCGATTTGATCGATGATCTTCAGCAGGTTAAACCAGTCAGGATGATAAGCTAAAACCCTTTGATCTTCAAAGTTTTTCATCTTTCCAACAGATTTCGAGACATCAACCATCGGTTCTTCCGGTATCATGAATTTTACATCATCAAATTTATCTTTAACAAAGTAATTCAGGTAAAACCTGTTGTAGTAATTATCGACATTCCAGGTGAAATAAAAAGTGCCATCCCTGTCGGTCTCCGTTGTAAAAACTTTCCTGCCGACTACTTCCCGGTTGAAACTACCTACGTTTATAACTTCACGCTCGACAATAAACTCGACCACGAAATTTTCTATCGGTTTCCCTGAGTTATCCATGACTTTGCCGGCAACCATAACTTTAGGCGCCTCCTGTGCTCGAAGCACGGAACTCAGTAAGAATAAAATTAACAATGAAATAAATAATCGCAACCGGTTATGCATTGTTTCACCTACCTGTAATTTGTGAACTGAAGATGGATATCAGTGACCTTTTCCTTGATCAGGTTAATTGTCTCCTGCAGATCATCCTTCTTTTTACCACTTACCCTGAGTGAATCACCCTGGATAGCTACCTGAACCTTTATTCCGCTTCTCTTCACTATCTTTACAATATCTTTGGCTTTCTCAGTTGGGATGCCTTCCTGCAACTTTATATGTTGACGAACATTCCCACTGAACGCATCCTCAATTTTGCCATACTGCAGAGCTTTCATAGGGATGCTTCTCTTAACAAGCTTCTGCTCCAGAATCTCTTTAACGGCTTTTAGTTTGAAATCATCCGCCGAGATAAGTACAATTTCTCCATCCTCCATCTTGATTTCAGAAGAGGAGCCTTTGAGGTCAAAACGTGTATTTAGTTCTTTCACTGCCATATTAATTGCATTATTGATTTCGTTTAAATCAACCTTACTTACTATATCGAATGAATTAGACATTTTTACTGCTCCCCTATTTTTACAATTTCAGTACCATCAGGAGGACTGAATTTAAATAATGACTCATCAACGGAAACTTTTTCCGTAATATTAGTAAATTTATAATCGGTGCGATTTCCCAACTGATCCACCACATGCATCTGCACAATAAAATAAGTCGCCGGGTCTATATAAGCAATCATGTAATCGAACCGCTCACCTTCTTTTTTTGGAAGCAAACGGAGTACAATCAAGTTGTCTCTGTTTTTCTCTTCGAGCATTTCTATATTAAAATCACTTTTGAGTTTTCCTTTACCTGTAAAAAACAGCATTGGCGCTGATGAAACATCCAGGTCAGTGAGATCGATTACCTGAGCAAGAGCGTCCTCCGGGATGTACATATAACATTGTGAGGTATTACAAACGAATAGTTTTTCTTCCGGCTCAGTATAATCCCAACGCATAAATCCGCCTTTTTTAATAATCAATTTGCCTCTTTCCTCCAGTTGCAGATCCGAATTTGTATTCAACAATACCTGTTTGAAATCAGCGCTGAATGCAGGCAGATTATCATACTTTTTCTGGATTGAATCTATTACACGGTTTAAATTTGTATTATCCGAACTTAACGGTATTAAAAAAAACGATATAAAAAAAACGCTTAAAACTAAGGCCT
>JAFGBY010000080.1 GCA_016932915.1 Acidobacteriota bacterium
GTAGATGGAAACCAGAAAAGAAGCCTTATGATGATCTAATAGACATCAGTCTAAATTGGAACAATTTACTTAGAACTATTGCATTACAAATAACTCAATTAATTAAAATATGGTACAAACATGCTCATATACTTAAAAATAATAGTATTAACACCGATCTATACAAGAAATTCGGTAAGCGTCTTAGAGCACCCTAACCTTTTCATTATTAAAGCTATCGTGGCACTTACCACTTTGCGGGAGTATATGTTCCAGAGACCATATGCCCCTGATGGTTACAATGTAACTTCAGCTTTTACATATTCCTGCTTGCCGATGTAAAACCAAACATAGGGAGCAGGTGATCTTCGATACACCATGCTCCCGCTCAGGTAGGAGGGGCAGCCCTGCCCCGATTATTTATCGCGTCTGGCAGGCGCCCCTACTGAGGTTTAATCTGATGAACTTCATTCCTTGATAAACAACACTAATATTTGTATAATCCTTTTATGATGAAGCCTATCGAACCGGGGGAATTCCATTATACTAATCCATTCAGGAAAGAGCCCGACAACCGGATTGAATTGTGGAAGCCATATACATACGGAATACTGTTTTTTTTCATTGTTTTTATAATCTTACATATAATCAGCGGCACTATATATAATTTCCCTGTTCCCGATTTACATCTTTTTCTTTCAATAATAATTGCTTTATTTCCCGTACTTATAATCCTTCTTTATAATCTATCAATCTCGATAAAAATAGATAATAAAGAACGGTTTATTATTTATACAAGGTACTGGCATAGTGTCACAATTCCTTTTGATGACATAGACTGTCTCGAGATTACGGATTCCCGCATCCTTCTTTTCACTGTTTATAAAGCTCAATTTATAACCAAAAAACGAGAGATATACTACATCCGCAGATATACCGACGTGAATGACGCAAAGTTACTGAGGATAAAAGTTCGCAACCATACAAATATCAACCTTAAAGCCCCGGATGAATTCAAGGAAGAGAAAATAGATCTGGTTAAAAATTTAACGATAAGGCCGGTATTCATGGATTGGAATATACAATCAGGACAGTTCATTAAAGATTCATTTTTCTACATTGGGGCTTGCGTCCTTGGCGCTCCGTACATCAAAGATATCAATTATATTCCAATCTTTATAGCGATGGCAGCGGCTCTGGTTTTATCTATACCGTTCTGCTTCGACAGGATAGTAATCGATTTAAAACAGAAGGTGATACTAGTGCGTAAGGTCAGGGATAAGGAAAACATCCTTTTTGAGGATATCATCAAGATTGAAGTACGGCAGAAAAGGCGCCTGCTATTATTCAAATCATACAGCCTTTACATAAAAACACCTGACTGGGAAAAACGGCTCTGCCGCTCATCCAGCATAAACGAATTAAAGGCTACTATGCAGATTTTAGGAAAACACACCAGCCTTGAAACACTGGAACCTCAAAGCGAAAGATACAAGGACTATTATATCCAATGGGATTATATCAAATAGTATTTGAATATATGGTAATTTTGTTGAACTTATCCTAATATTCGAACAGTTCACTATTACTTGATAATATTCATGGTTTTCTTAAGGAGCGAGCGTGAATACAGATATAGCCGGTTCCGGAAAAATCGTATATTGGACCTGCCTGCAATACTGGAAGCGGGTATTTATACCGCTAGGCATCTTCATCCTGATTTTCTTTTTTGATATTTCTCAGGAAAAAGGCCAGTTTTTCATAGGCCCGGTAGGCACTATAATAAGGATAGCAGTGATCCTGTTGATCCTCTCCCCTTTCCTTGCTTCCAGGGTAGTTATCAATCTGAAGAAGAAATTGATTAAATACACATGGCTCAGTAAACCTGGTGACAGGTACACCAGTGAACGCCTTCCTTTCAGCGAAATCAGAAGTTTCCAGATTACTCAGGACAAAAAACGGCGCTATATCCTTTCCGCTGAACTTAATAACGGCGGGATGAAAGAGATTACCCGTTTTAACGACCTCTCCAAAATGAAAGAACACGCCCTGATCCTCCAAATGGAAACAGGTAAACCGGTCATCGATAACGGCTGCCTCCAGCAGATATTCAGATAAGGCATGTAGGAGGGGCGACCCCCTCGATTTTACTCTAGACCAGCCCGCCCCGAATAAATTATCATCGCGGGGTGTGACCCGCTCCCACACTGTAAGATAGACAAACCCGCCTTGATATGGAATTTTACATTTTCTGTAACGTTAATATAATGAAAAACCATGAAAATATTAGAAGGCAGACCGAATATGTTATTTCTCTTCCAGTTGCTAAAAGCTATGTTAATTATTACAGGATTTATAGTATTGATTGTTGGCGGGATGTTCCTCGGGAGTATCTCGATTTGGCATAAGGTCAGGGAAGTCCCCGACCGGGGTTATACATTCCCGGATGATGAAATCTCAATCACATGGATCGGGCATTCCACTATGCTTCTGAACCTGAAAGGCACACGGATACTGACCGACCCGATGTACTCCGACTTCATCCTACTTTTAGCTAAAAGATATTACGAGCCAGCGATTCCATTGGAAAAACTACCGCATATTGACGCTGTCGTAATATCTCACGAACATTATGACCACCTCGACATGGCAACTCTTGAACAGCTCCCGCCCGACACACCGGTGATCATTCGCCGGGGGAACAGCGAACGGGTTATCAAAGCCGGAATCAGAGATATCCGCGAACTCGATATATGGGAATCAACAAAAGTAAAGGATATAAATATCACCGCCGTTCCAGCGAAGCATGGCCGTGCGAACGCCTGCGGCTTCGTTATCGAAGGGCCGAAGAATATCTACTTCGCCGGGGATACGGCGTACTTCCCGGGGATCAAGGAAATCGGGGATAAATTCGAGCTCGATATCGCCCTCCTCCCGATCAGCCATTACCGCACCCCACAGGGACGAAAAAATGTAGATGCTATGCTGCGGACAATCCACATGGGCCCCTGGGATTTCCCCGAAGCAATCCAAGACTTGCGTGTGGAGACAGCAATCCCGATGCACCATAAGACCTTCCGAAACGTTGGCATCCTGGAACTCCCCCTTGATGAACCGGAGCGATTTATGCGAGAAATCGTCGAGAAGTATAAACTTCAAGGCATCGTCCATATCCTGGATTTCGGTGAGAAAATCACGTTCTGATCAAAACTTGAGGAGCGGAATCCTGTACGGATAATACAGAATCACTATGATGTATCTCATTTATTGATTTAATTTTACTAAATTATTTCTATCCATTATACTCAATCCATCAAATGGTCAGAAATATTTTGAGATTACATACAAGGAGACCGCTTTCAACAGGTATTTTAATACTTGCCTTAGTAGGCTTTATTTTTACCATTATAATTATTTTCCGTGGGATCGGGAATATTCACAGCAATTTTGATTTTATCAATCATTTCCAATCATCTCATAAAACAGGTTTTAATATAAAAACAACTGATCCCTCCCTTTTTCCCCCATCCGACCAGGTTATCCCGTTCGATTACATTAAAGTGATGATAAAAAAAGTCTTCTCGGGGGATACAGATATGCTTAACAGAAATGGAAATCCCGAAAAAAAGAAAGATGTGAAGATCGCCTCTGGTTGTTTTAGAACGGTGTTTAAAAATAAGGCTGAAAATTTCAATTTTCGATACATATTTAAACGGCAGAATGCCAATAACTACTTTGAAATCCTGATATCTAAAACAAAAATATATAAAGCCGAGATTGCTCGTATATCAGAGGGTAACAGGGAGATAATAGATACTATTGAACTCCCGGATGAGATATCGCCGGAAAAATTAAACATCACATTCTTTAAAGATATATTATATATATCCACAGATGATGAGCCGATTTTTCAATGCTCCCACCCTGAATTAGATATAAGTGGCGGAGTTGAATTCAAACCGCTGTCAATTGCACCCGGAATGTTATTTTCCGTAAAATTCGCTGAAATCCCCGCCAAGATAACCGATTCCTTGAATGAGGAGATTAATAAAGTCATTCCACAAAGGCGGCCGCATAAATTAAACCTGACCAAACTGCCGTGGAATCTACTCGCAAGTGAAGACCACCTGACAGGAGAATACGCTGAAAATCCATTTCTCCGGCGTGTCAAACGTGAAGATATAACTTTTCCGTCTATTTATTTCATGCCCGAATCATCACTTGAGTACAAGCTGAAAGCTCCCGAAAATCCTGTACTCTCTTTTATCCTTGCCCCTTATCTGCCGGATAAATTGAAAACCGACACCAAATTAATATTCGATGTGGCGGTTTCCGATGAAGATGACAAAGAAATCATAAGACTCCGCTATAATCTGGCAGAAATTACGGAAAGTGAATCTGAATACAAAATAATCGATCAACCCCTGAATATTAAATCCGGTGAGGATATAAAGGTCAGGTTCAGCTTCCCGGCTGAAATGCCAACTGATAAAGCATTGTTCAGGGAGGTCCCGGTTGCTGCTCTCGGCGCTCCTGTCCTGAAAGCCGGGAAACTCCCGGGTGAGCGTAATATCTTATTGATCTCCCTCGACACTCTACGCCCTGATCATCTTGGAATCTACGGCTATGAAAGAGATACATCACCGAACATTGACATTTTTGCCAGGAAATCGATTCTTTTCAAAAATGCTACTGCCCAATCGAACTGGACACTCCCATCACACATGAGCTTTTTTGCTTCCCTCTTCCCGATGGAAACCGGGTACGGCTGGAGGAAAGACCTTCATCAAAGCGTCCGTTTCGCTCAAGAAGTAAAACTACTCCCTGAATACATGAAAGAAAATGGCTATACAACCGGGGCAATAACCGGCGGTGGATATGTATCAGGATTCTTCGGATTCAACCGAGGTATGGATTATTTTAAAATCATCGAGGAAAACTGCGAGGATACAGTCACCGAATCGATTGAATGGATAAAAAGAAACCGGGATACCAAATTCTTTTTCTTCCTCCATACCTATGAAATCCACAAACCGTATACACATGATTATTTTCTCGAAAAAGAAGGTAAACCTAACCAGACTGTAAAAGATAAAACGATAGCCCGTTATGACAGCGGGATAAGATATACCGATGAGCAGATCGGGCGTCTTTTTGATTACCTTGAAAAGACAGGTTTGTACGACCAGACTTTGATTGTGATTACCAGCGACCATGGCGAAAATTTTGAGATCCTTGATAGGGAAAAAGTATACGGTGACCACGGCAAGACACTCTACAACCGCGAGATCCAGGTTCCCCTGATTATCGGAGGCGCATTGGATAAAACAGGCGGTAAGGTCATTGAATCACAAGTCAGCCTGGTTGACCTTATGCCGACAATCCTCGATTACGCGGAGATAGATATTCCTTCCGGCATCCGGGGAGTAAGCCTTCGCGATATCAATCATGGTGATAATATGGATCGCAGGACCGCGTATTCTGAAGCTGTTTTTAATATAAACGAGAAAAAATCCCTTCGGAATACCAGGTATAAAGTTATCAAGAACTACCGGTTCAATAAGGATAAAGTAAGCACCAACCTGGAGTTCTATGACCTATCAACTGATCGACAGGAAAGGCAAAATCTTATTTCATCTAAAAGCGGTATAAAAGACACGCTCTTCGACAGGCTCGAAAAGATTATTAAAGCAGTAAGCATAAAATACAAAAAGTTGTCGTCATATAAGTCTCATAGCGGTGCGATAGATCGTCGTACCGAAAAACAATTGAGAGCGCTCGGTTACCTGGGTAACTAATATCACGCCGATAATGGATCTTCTAAGATTTGATAGCCTGTAAAAATACTGGAATTAAAAACCAGATATATTAGCATACCGCGGAAAGGAAATTTTTATGAAATTGAAATCTGTTCTGTTATGGATACTGGCAGTGATCCTGACTCTCGGGATCAGCGTTTACCAGCGGATCACCGGCCCAACAAACCCGGTAAGAGGAACCGAAACCTTCATGGATTCGGAAATCAGCTATAAACTTCTCAGGAGCTATACAAAATTCGAAAACCTCCCGGTCGAGATAAAGGCCGATAATAAAGATATCACCGCCGAACTTCACTACCGTAGATACAAAGCGGACGAAAACTGGACAATCATTGAAATGGTCAGGGAGGGCGACTCCCTGAAAAGTTCCATCCCCGGGATGGATTCAGCAGCGAAGGTAGAATATATCGTTAAAGTAAAAAGCGATGAGAATTCGCTGATACTCCACAATGGTGTAGCGGCTGTGGCAAGGTTTAAGGGAAAGGTACCAATCTTTTTACTTATCCCTCATATCATCTTCATGTTCCTCGGTATGATATTCGGCCTGCGGACAGGTTTCGAGGCTCTGAGGAAAGACGGGAAACACAAGAAACTGCTTCTCACAACAATCATCATCACCGGCATCGGCGGATTCATCCTCGGCCCGATTGTGCAGAAATTGGCTTTCGGTTCGTTATGGACAGGCTTCCCGTTCGGCTATGACCTGACCGATAACAAAGTGCTGCTTATCATGATCTTTTTGGTTCTCGCTTATTTTATGAGCCGGAAGAGCAGATGGTGGGTGGTTGCCGCTGTTGTATTGATGGTAATTGTTTACCTGATCCCGCACTCAGTTCTCGGCAGCGAACTCGATCCGAAAACGGGAAAGATGAAGAACGTATTCGCTATCAGGGCGGTTATCCGGTAGGTAATTACTTCCAGATATCAGGATTGTACTTCGGGCAGAGGCAGCGTTCGTTATCCACCGGCGGGTCGGTGAACTCCAGTTTTAGTTTGGCAAATTTTTTCTCGAGCTGTTTTGCCATATCGAAGTCTTCCTCTGAAACGTCATAGGACAAATCTACAGGGTCCGAGATATCGATCAGCATATAATTGCCGCCGCTGTTCTTGTCTTCGTAAACCCAGATGAATACGCCCGCGCCGTCCATCATCAGATGGCAGGGTTGGAGATATTTCGGAAAACCGGCCATAATCGATTCAAATGGGTCGTCCCCGTCGGATGATCTTTCGAGGGTAATATCCAGTTCCTTGAAGACTCTAATCAGCTCTTTTTCATCTTTTATGTCGATCCTTGCGCTCAGCTGGTCGGAATCGTTTGCATGCCCCCCAATCGCCTTGCAGAAACGGAATATTTTCAGCCCTGTAACCAGTTTTTTCAATTGATCCTGTGAATATTCCATAATACCGTCCTCATTTTCAGTTATATTATCCTATCATACTTGGCAAATTTTTTAAATCCGGTCCACTCTTTTGCGGGATTACGATGTATCGCATACCACCCGATCCTGACACTACTTTTGCAGGAGCATAGTGTGCTTTCTATGGGAGCACAGTGCATCGCAGACCACTTGTTCCTGATAAATTAACACTTCCTCATCGGAACAATACATGATTAAAATTATTAAATTATCAATTAACAATTCAAAATACATGATTCGTCTCTTTTTTTACACGTTTTATACTTTTTATATAATTATTCCTTATTTAATAATTTGTAATTATAGTAAATATATTTAGCTAGATTTATGTTTTTCGTTTCTTTATATAAATATTTTATTTTTTGCTCACGGGACATATTATTACGTAATATTTTCTCAATATTTTTAAGTTTTTTCACGTCTCCCCAGCCACGACTTAGTGATGGTTCGAAATATATATCCTTTTTAAGATCCTCTTGTACGAGATTATAAATGTGTATACAATCTTCCTCCCAATATGTGGATTTTTCATTTTTTGACATAAAATAGAAATGATCTTTTTCAAAATGTGAATATGCGTTTAGAGGATTATAGAATTTATCTCCAGTAATTAATACGAAGAAACTTAAAGGGGAGTTAATTGAATACTCTGTAACATCTTGATCATTTTTAAGGTAATTTTCTAATTTTTTCGTTATAAATTCATAATTCGATTTTGTTTTTCTATCGTATTCTTTAACAAGTTCATTATGAAATCTTTCAATCTCACTCATTGCTCGTTTAAAGTTTAACATTTTTTGTTTAATTTCTCTTGAAAGAGGTGGCAATTTTCCAATTGCACGCTCAGACTTAATTTTAAGCATTTTTTCATGAACCCGATGACCTGGAAAAAGAGAAAGACCGTTCACGTTTATATGACACAAGTTTTTTTCATCACTATTATATTTAAAATTCATAGTCACTTTGTAAGGTGGTTTCACATAATGACCATAGTATATAAGAAGTCCCCCCTTAATCCCGCTTTCAGGTGTAATTGGATTAATATCGAACTTGTACAACTTTTCATCACCTTCCTCATACCACATTTCACCACTTGGTGGTTGAATATCTTTTTCCTGTTTTGTTGAGTTTGAAGATTTGGATTTATTATCCTGCGCGAATGATGCACTATTGCTTATCATCAATAAGGTAATCAA
>JAFGBY010000081.1 GCA_016932915.1 Acidobacteriota bacterium
AGTTTCATCATGTTCGGAATCAAGTTCGCTCGCCGCTTCAAGGTAATCCGCAGCTTCCTTATAATTTCCCTGCATATAAAGCGAAGAGCCTAAAGCAAAGTTCCCCTCGAAATGGTTCGAATCAGTATCTACCAGATCACGGAAGACCTCTTCCGCTTTTTTATACTCGCCGCTCTTATAAAACTTCTTCCCCTGGTTGTATAGACTGGTCGTTTTATTACGATAAATTTCCGTGTTTATATAACCGCATGCTGAAAGAAACAGCACTGACAATTCAATAACAATAATTCTGATCAGATTCTTTTTCATCTTAAAACCTCATCTCCATTCCCAGTTCATACTGTTTCTTCTGTTCGGCGGAAACCAGGTCGCCTACCGCCCCATATAAAGTAAAATTAAACCGCTCAATCAGTTTGAAACTCTGGTCGAGCCGGATATAAAAATTGTCCTCGGTTTCTTCCTTCTCGGTTATTCGATATTGAAACAGCAGATGAGTCTGGCGCCAGCTGGCATCCGCCCTGATAAGGTGCCCCTGACTGTTCTCGTAAGCATCTTCGGAATCCGTTTCCTCTTCAGCCTTCTCCTCATCAGTCAGAACATCCTGGCTGTTCCATTGGTAGGAAAACCTGAGCGAGATTTCCGTGAAAACCCTGAATGAAGTATCGGCATAAAACGATACCGATTCATTATCGCCTGAGTTATTGAAACTAAACCTTGTCGATGCGTTCTGCCCTTCCCATATCTGACCGCTAATCCGCAGGCTCCCGGCATCGCTGTCCCGGTCCGGTGTGTCAGAATACTGGTAATCCATCCCGATGCTCATCCCCTTGAACATGTTGAATCGCAGGTTCGTCCGGTATTCATTGATATCCTGATCTTCCGCTGTCGCCTGGTTGTAGAGCTGCAGGCTGAGCGATGGTCGCTGAAAGAAAAGTATATCCTCACTTGCCCGGTAGCTCAGCTGAAGGTCGAAACCATGGTTATCCGCTGTGGTGCCGTTCGGCAAGTAAGCGGAATCAGCGATGAAATCTTTAGCGATGTCCTGGTATCCGACAGATGCGGAAAAATTCTTCAGGCGGTAATTACCGGTTATCCTGTACGTCAGGTCGCTGCTTTCTCCCTCTCCTGCTGAAGAAGTCGCCGCTTCGCCGCTGATATCGATGCTTTCGGAAATCTTTATCGATGTATCCACGCTGTATGCAGCAGAATCCTCGCCTTCCTCATCGATGCTGAGGACATAGTTCGCAGAAAGAGTGAAGCCGGTTAAGATATCCGCCGAAACCCTTGCCGCGGTGCTGTTGCTCTTGCTCCCTTCGCTGCGGTTATGGATGATGTTAAAATTTATCCCTTCAAATTTGCTGGCGACCGAGAAGCCGTAGCTCTGTCTGCCGCGGGAGTAATCGGAATAGAGCTGCAATGGCGTATTGAAACTGCCGAGCTGATCACGCAGTGAGAATTGAAAATCCATTATCTTGGTGGACCAGGTTATGCCGACCTCCGAGTTGTCGTTCCCCCAGCCGCTGTCCTCGGTGTAGCGAAGGTCGCCTCGGGCGTATATCTTCAGGTCCTCGGTCTTGTAATCCAACTGCAGTTGCGCCCGGTGCTCCCAGATCGCGGATTCTCCCTCCTCCACCCTTGCCTGGGTCATGAAATACCCGGAGGGCACAAGCTTCGGCGGCACGAGTTCCGGCAGCGCTGGTTTACCTGTCTTCGGCGCTTCCTTCGCCTTGTCGGTGACGTTAACATATATAAAGTCCTGGGATCGGTTGCCCGCTGCGTCCCTGGCGATAACCTCGATGCGGTAATCCCCCGGCTCGGCAACCTTATTCGAGCTGTTGCGGCCATCCCATGTGAATGACTGCGCCCCGCGAAGCAGGTTCGTGAGCAGCCTCGTGTAGATTACATTGTTCTTGAAGTCCCGTATCTCGATATCGAGACGCGCGACCTCATCGGTCAGGGTCATCATTACCCGGCATTGTTCGCCCTCTGTCGGGTTGAACGATTCCGGTTCGATCCGGTCTATGTATACCTCAACCGCGCCTCTAGCCATCATGGATGCAAAGATCATCCCCACAAGTATCAAGTATCTTTTCATGATTATGTACTACTCCCGCCTTATTCTGCGATATCCAATATTCTCACTATTTATCCTCCCGGCGTGCCTCGCCCCTGTTCCGCTTATCCCTCTTCTTCTCAGTTACTTTCTTCGGCTTTTTCTTTCCATCATCGCCAAACGGCACCGGATCATTTTTTTTCCAGGCACACATATACGATGTATTATAACAAGTCGACGTATTACCATAGGTATCTATTAATTCCACACTTGCCTGACTGGTGAAATAATCACCTCCGAGATCAAAATAATGTATCCATTCACCGGTTGATTCATCATAATTGGTAACGTTGTAAATATGTGGTCCATTATCTGTCTGAACGGTTAGAATAATACTCGACACATGTGCCCCTGGAACCTTCAGGTCGAAATTACCTCCCATATATCCATCAAACTGATGTCCAAAACATAGTTCAACCTCATATTCTGAGAGGGTAATACAAGCGGGTGGTCCCTGTACGATCGTGTCTAGGTCATTTTCCCAGTCAGAATTTTGTTCTATATCTGCAATAATCTCATTTGGTCTACTACAATTCCATAAATCATAACAATCAGATGTCTCAGCTTCATGTAAAGTTATCTCGCAAGTAAAAGTGCCTGCAACATGATTGATGGTTGGAGTAAACCATCGTCGAGGATAATCGATATATACTCTTATCGTATACGGATCAGCAGTTGCCAATGTAAAGCTCCCGGTGATCGTCTGTGTTGTGGATGTCGTCGGTGTCGTCACAGGATCGAGTGTTATGCTCAGGCCCGGAGAGCCACCTGTACGCGTCACAGTCATATATGCGTTCGAGTTTTCCCCACCGGTCGAAAAGGCCCGCGCCCGTAGCACGTTCGCCCCGTATTCCAGCGGCGCATCCACGCAGAATGTCTTGTTCGTATTGTCAATTGCCACCGGGGTGATCTGCAATGTGTTGTCCCGGTGCACCCGGATCTCGCTCAGAGGATATGACCCGGTCGTATAGCTCCCGCATACATTCAGATGATCCTGGTCAGTCGTGCGGCTGCCCCTCTCCCACTTGATCATAAATTCGCTTTGAAGCGAAACGCGGATTGTCTCCTCGTCCCGGTCACCGTAATTATTATATGCAACCACGCGGAGCAGGTTTTCCCCGGATTCCAGTGTGATCGGGTATTCGAAGCTCCCGTTCGGGATCGCATGATTCCCGAGGAGTTTCCCGTTAAGGTGAATCTCAACGGCTGCAGGCCTGGAGTTCACGGTCGTGACGCTGCCCTTCAGTATCTGGTCAGGATTTGTAGTATCCGCAAGAGCATCGAGTTTCAGCTCGATCTTGCTGAGCAGCGATATATTGACCTCCGCAGATTTCCTGACCGCCGTATCGGAGACCGCTTCCACATAGAACCGGTTGTTCCCGTGCCTGAGAGTGGTGCTTGCCTCGAAGGTTTTCGCATCGTAATCGATCACCGGGTTCAGGCTCTCTGTATATGCCGGGGTGAATGCCTCGGCGCTTGTGATCTGGGTATAGTCCTGGGTCAGCTTCAGCGATTTCAGGCTGATTCCGCCTGTCGCTTCCCAGCTGCCACGGACTGTATATGATGGGTCAAACGTGGATGAACTATCTCTCTCCAGCGACACGCCGAACTCGGCAAATATCGGGTTGTACCTCTCGATCTCCAGCGTGAATGGGATTTCATATGTCAGGAGAAGCTTCGAATCGCGGTCTGTATATCTAAGCTTCAGCACAAACTCCGCTTTTAATACGTCCTGTTCGTTTGTTGTAAATATATCCTTATTGACAACGAACTCATACGGCACCATGTTTGTTGCCTGTTCACCCATTTTAACGAAGCCATACCGGGCTGTCGATTCAGGGACTCCCTGTATATATTCGCTCCGGCTGACCAGTTCACCGAACATGTTATCCGTGTCGCACTCACCGTTGTTCGCAACTGTAAGGTCGAGGTAAATCCTCTCGCCTTCGTTAATGGTAAGATCTCCGTTGCCCTCGATGTCACGGTGATAAATATCGACAATCGAGAGATCCGGCTGCCCTTTTATCGTGAAAGCCACCTCGGAATATCCCTGGTGCCCCATCGTATCTTCTGCAACGAGCTTTGCTTTATGTTCCCCGGAAGGCAAATGCCCTTCAGGGCAGTACCATTCAAAATACCCTTTCTCTATGTCGAATTTCCAGGTAGTTGGATTCTGTTCGATGTTATCTATCCAGAACCTGAACCTCGATGGATCTAGGTTGTCGCCTTTATCTTGTATTGTAGCCGTTAAAGCAGGAAGGCCTTCTTCATATGCCGATTTTACAGTATACGAAAAATTATATATCTCGGGTTTCCAAACTATCGTGAATTCCATCGTTTCGGTACTTGTGCAGTTGCCGCTGTAATCGCATGCCTTTACTTTTGCTGTATGCATACCCTCTTTTAAGCCGGTTGTCGGACATCTCAAATATGTCATGCCACCGGATGTTTGCACTCTAACATTTTCTTTTTTGATATAATCATCAATTAATAGAATGGTCTGTTCCGGATCGATCCCTCCGGTATCGAAATCGATGTCAAATATATTCGATTCTACGGTGTTGTCCTTCTCTTGATAATCTATATTCGCGTTTGGAGGATAGAAGTCATAATACATTATTTTTGATGTGCTCTGATGCACACGGTCCGTGATTGTAACTTTGTACCATTCTGCTTCAGCGAATGACATTGCCTGTTCCGGTACCCAGACGGTCAGTAATCCTTCGAATTGACCTGTTGGTTCAAGACGATAATTCGCAGCGCAATTAACTTTCCATTCGTCAATCGGAGTTCCCTGGTCGCTGACTTTGACAGTTATATATTGCTCATCTTTATTTACCTCTGTGACGCTGCCGAATTCAGGCGGATCGAGTTTGATATATATATCACGATTCTCTGAATCCGTCAGACCGTATTCATCAAATGCAATAATTCTTAAAGTGTATTCACCCTCGGTAAGCTCGGGTGTATTTGCGATTTCAAAGTAATCCTGGTTGAAATTCCCGGCGTCGAGGTCAGGGTCAAGGTCGAGACGCCTCTGTTTGCTGCCCGAGTCGGTAAGACTGAATACCTCGGTCGATCCAAAGTCGATGTCATTATCCGCATCGCTCCAGTTTATTCTTACACGCGAACCGTACTGCGCCGATGAATCAGCAATCACTTCAGCTTTTTTAATAATTGGCGCGCTATGTTTCTTCTTGTTATCATCCGATGAACCGTCACCATCTGAGTTATCCTTAGAATTACCATCCGGTTCCCAGGGTACAGTGGGGTCATATTTAAATCCTTCACCTTGTTTAAATGTAAATTCCTGTTGCCCTACATAAAAATTGCCGCCAATGTTTGTTGGGCAATATTTACCATTCCACCACACCATCCAGAACGTTGTATAAATACCCGGAGTTACAATTATTTTACCGGTAGAAAAATAGGTAATTACATATTGAGAGAATGTATAGTAATGTTTTTCCATACAGCCGTTTAATTGTTCTACATTATAAGTGTTTGTCCTCACCGTTTCTTTAGTCCAGCCATATGTGATGACAGTGTTGTCTTCCACATCTTCATCTTCCTCATCAGAGTCATCATCACCTGACGATTGGCTCGATGCGACTTCCATAGGATTAAGCGCCAGATCGTTTATAGTTTTTCCCGGAGTCCTGGATGCTATTGTTTTTGCGGCATGTAAATTATTGAAACCGGAACCTGAATCGTATAGCTCGGCATATGATGAGCGGTCCCCCCTATCAACAGGCGGTTCTACATCCTTTATAAAAGAAAGCTGCGCGGTAGATAATATTTTCTCCTCGGTACTATCTCCATCATCAACGGTTTCATAAGTCTCAATTACCAGTGTCTGTTTGCCATCTGGGTAGTTAGCGCCGTCTGCCCCGTAAATCCTCTCCAGCGGAATCGCCACTGTTAACAGGCATGGGTCAAACTCATGTGTAAAGAGGTCAACTTCATTGGTAAGGTCGTGGACAGTTTTTGCTGAATAATCAATAAGGTTGCGTTCGCCATCCCCGCTTTTTTTAAACGGAGATACTTTAAGCTTTAGCCTTATCCCTTGGCGGTAATCATCTGTTTTATCTCCTGTTATATCCAGGGGAGCGCATGCCTTTTTATTATTTTCTATTATTTTTAAAGTTTTAAGGTCAGCATAAAAAACAGGTGAATAATCTGAATTGAAGTTCTTATTATTTAAAAAATCGACTGATGCAATATCCATTGCATCTTCAATAGTTTCCTGCAGTGGCCTTACTGCACCGCCCAGCATCGTTTTACCCAGGTAATAGTTTGCAGTGTAGTCTTTGTAGCTCTCGCCGATTGGGATATGGAATGAACTGAGAATATTGAACATCTGCATATTCGCCTGAGTAACCGGATACGTCGAGTTGCCTTTAAGTAATGGAAGGTGGAGTTTCAAAATCTCAGCATTGATGACTTTAAATTTTGGTGGTGGTACATAAAAAACAAAAATTGTTCCCGATTTTAGAAGGTTATAAATAACAACTTTCCCAAATTCACTATAATTTGGGTATAATGTATCAATATTTCCTTTTGAATCCTTAGCTTTTATTCTTAAAATATAAACACCTGATTTCTCTAAATATACTGAAGCTTTTCCATCTATAGCTTCATATTCCACCCAATTAGCCGAATCTTTCATATAAAGATAAATTGTTTCATGAATATCTTCAGGTTGCTCTTTTTTATATAAGCCACTTTTAAGAATTGTCTCAGCTATAGATTCATTTTTTATTTCCGCAATCTCCAAAATATACTTTTTCGGCATATCCATTGCACTTGTAACTGAACTTCCATCCCACTGTTTTTTAAATCCAATACCCCTATTATACATATCTTGTGTTTCGAGTCCTCGCATGACTAGTGTGAATTCTGACGGGACAGTGGGAAATGAAGATCCATCTTTATTCCATACATTATTCCATGATAGCAATAATTCTTCCTGATCAACTTCACTATTTTTTGGGAATAAAAATTTATCCCATGTGGCACGGCAATATATAATTCCAATGTATTGTAAAAATTGAAAAAAATTTAGTTCCTTCTCGTTTGCAAAATCTCCTATGTCAGAATTAAAATTATCTTGATTAATTTTAGAATAAACCGATTTAAAATTTATCGAATTCATCCCACTTATAATATCTATTACGTTAAGCGTACCTTCCAAAGTATTTTTTGGATCAAGTTGCATTAATGCTAACCAAATACTTTCTATTCTTGCTTCACCGGTAAAATTTTCTAAGTCTTGCATTATTTTCATAATCTCAGCTGGGTGTTCTTTTATAATTGTCTCTGTCATATTACTGATTGTTTCAGGTGAAGTTTCGTTTAATATATAATCATCATGAATAAAAAGAGGATCAAAAGGTCCACGTGTTTCTAAAAAACAAGAAAAAGCTTCATTCATAGCTGTATATTCATTTAATATATCATATAGATTTTCATATTTTATATATTCTCCTGAAAAATTGAATTTTTCATGCCATAGATAATGCCCAAATTCATGTTTGTATATTGAATCGAATAAAACTAATTTAGTTATAGCGTCATAACCGATAGTTTGTTTCTCATCATCATAACATGCAACTATACCCTGTCCAGCAAGTGCGTCTTGTTCAGCTAAAATTGCCGGTAAGGATGATTCGTATTTAGACATATATGCGCTTTTTCGATAATTAGTTAAACAATATAAAACATGAGCTGCTGCGTGAAGATCCTTATATTCTTGTACTTCTCGAGTTA
>JAFGBY010000082.1 GCA_016932915.1 Acidobacteriota bacterium
AACGTAGTTTTACCATGATCAACATGACCAATCGTCCCTATATTGACATGCGGTTTACTACGATCAAATTTCTCCTTGGCCATAATTTTTCCTCCTAGATTATCTGCCCATAACCCGGGCTATAATTTCATCACTTATTTGTTTAGGAACTGGACTATACGAATCGAATTGCATCGAGTGATTTGCCCTTCCTTGAGTTAAAGAACGTAAATCGGTTGTATAACCGAACAATTCAGAAAGAGGAATAACCGCTTCAATTGTATGAATGTTTTTTCTTGCATGCATTTTTTTAATTTTTCCTCTTCTCGAATTTATATCTCCAATAACCTCGCCCAAATAATCTTCGGGGACGAGAATTGTAAGCTCTTCCATCGGTTCCAGCAATACCGGAGTTGCTTTTTTTGCAGCTTCTTTAAATGCCATGTTTGCCGCAATTTTAAATGCCAGGTCGCTCGAATCCACTTCATGCCAATCGCCATCGAGCAGGGTAACTTTTACACCGTCCATTTTATAACCCGCGAGCGGCCCCGCCTCCATCGATTCCTCTGCGCCTCTTTCGACTGAAGACCAGTATTCTTTAGGAATCGCGCCGGATACAATTTTATTTACGAATTCAAAACCTTTATATGAATCGACGGGTTCGACCCGAAGCACAACCTTTGCATACATACCGCGGCCACCAGTCTGGCGGACAAACTTCGTTTCATGCTCCGCTTTAGTGGAAATCGTCTCTTTATATGCAACCTGAGGTTTGCCGATATTAGCGTTTACTTTGAATTCCCTGAGCAGCCTGTCGGTTAAAATTTCAAGGTGAAGCTCGCCCATTCCGCTGATGATCGACTGTCCGGTATCTTTATCGATATGGAGTTTAAAAGTTGGGTCTTCCTGCATAAGTTTTTTCAGGGAAAGTCCAAGTTTCTCCTGGTCAGAAGCACTTTTTGGCTCAATCGCTACTGATAATACCGGTTCAGGGAAATCCATCGATTCGAGAACAATTGGATGTGATTTATCACAGATCGTATCACCGGTCTGAACATCCTTAAGGCCGACCAGAGCAAAAATATCACCTGTCTGCATATCCTCAACATCTTCCCGTTTATTGGCATGCATGATCAGAAATCTGCTTACCCTGTCGCTTTTCCCTGTCCTTGTGTTTAAAACCTGGGAGCCTTTATTCATCTTGCCCGAATAACATCTAACATATGAAAGTTGGCCGAAATAGGGATCAGTGGTGATTTTAAACACTAATGCGGAGTACGGTTCGGAATCATCTGGTTTTCTGATTACCTTTTTTGATCCGTCAAGCGAAAAACCTTCATAAGGAGGTATGTCAACCGGTGACGGTAAGTAATCTAAAATGGAATCCAGTAATACCTGTACACCTTTATTCTTGAAGGATGAACCGCAAAGCACCGGTGATATCTCATTTTTTAAGGTACCCTTACGGATGGCTCTTTTTATAAGTTCAACCGACGGGGATTCCCCATTCAGGTAAATCTCCATTAATTCATCGTCATAATCGCTGATTCTTTCGAGTAGCTTAACCCGGTATTCATTATATTTTTTGACTGAATCGTCGGGAATATCATCTTCTGTATATTCAGCGCCAAGCGTATCATCTTTGTAATAAATCGCTTTACCCTTTACCAGGTCAATCAGCCCTACATAATCATCCTTCTTAAATAGAGGGATAGTGATTACAACAGGGTTTGCCAGCAACTTCTCTTTCATGCTGTCCACTACCCAGAAAAAGTCGGCGCCGATTCTATCCATTTTATTAACATAAACGATGCGGGGAATCTTATAATGATCAGCCTGATGCCATACAGTCTCAGACTGGGGTTCGACTCCACCAACTGCGCAGAAAATAGTTACTACTCCATCAAGCACTCTCAAAGAACGTTCTACTTCAGCAGTAAAATCAACATGGCCCGGTGTGTCGATTATCGTTATACGATGATCTTTCCAGTAACATGTCGTTGCTGCCGAGGTTATTGTGATGCCTCTTTCCTGTTCCTGCTCCATCCAGTCCATTTGAGCAGTACCTTCATGGACCTCGCCCATCCTGTGTGTCTTACCGGTATAGTAAAGTATCCTCTCGGTAGTCGTAGTTTTACCGGCGTCAATATGCGCCGCTATACCGATATTCCGATAGCTGGACAATGGTCTCACGCGAGACACTTCTACAACCTCCAGATTGTAAATCATTTAAACGGCAATAAATGTTCTCTCAGAAAGAACTTTTCTGCCGTACTGGCCAGGCGGCAATAAAAACTCTACCACCTGAAATGTGCGAACGCTTTATTCGCTTCCGCCATTTTATGAGTATCTTCTCTTTTCTTGATCGATGTGCCTTTTTTCTGATAGGCATCAATAAGTTCGCCGGCGAGCTTCTGTCTCATGGTTGGCTCGCTACGCTGGCGGGAGTAGGATAAAATCCACCGGATACTCAATGATAATTGGCGCTTGGGGCTCACTTCTACAGGAACCTGATATGTTGCGCCGCCAACCCTTCTTGATTTAACCTCAAGAATAGGTTTGACGTTATCAACAGCTGTCTGGAAAACCTTTAGCGGGTTTTCGTTCGTTTTATCTTTGATAACATCAAAAGCCCCGTAAAGAATAGACTGGGCTACACTTTTCTTCCCATCCTTCATAATAGAATTTACGAACCGGGTAACCAGTACGCTATTATAAATAGGATCGGGTAAAATCTCTTTTTTCTGAATTATCTTTCTTCTTGGCATCTCAATCTCTCATTCCACTATCTACTGCTTCGGTCTGCGAGTTCCGTATTTCGAACGGCCCTGTTTTCTGTTTTCAACACCAACAGCATCAAGAGTTCCTCTGATTACATGATAACGGACACCAGGAAGATCCTTAACCCTGCCACCTCTAATCAGGACAATTGAATGTTCCTGAAGATTGTGACCGATGCCAGGGATGTATGTCGTTACTTCGATACCATTCGTCAGTCTAACACGCGCAACTTTTCTTAAAGCTGAATTCGGTTTCTTCGGAGTTTGTGTATATACACGTGTGCAAACACCGCGTCTCTGAGGACACTCTTGCAACGCCGGACTTTTCGACTTCTTCGCAATCTGTGTTCTGCCTTTTCTAACTAGCTGATTAATCGTTGGCACTGTATTCTCGCTCCATTAATTTCATGCTTTATATGATTAATTCAAATCATCATTTTTCTCAATAAACTACGCTCCCCTTGCATACCAAGGGAAAACTTGAGGAATATATTAAAATCAGCACATCTTGTCAAGGGATTTTTAGCTTTTATGCTTCAGAATTCCCTTCTTGTGCAGCATCACTTTCCTCTTTTTCTACGAGCTCTTCCATCTCGCTTTCAAGCAATCTGTCGAAAAGCTCTTCCACTTTGTCTTCCTCGATCTCAATATTCCTGTATTCCGGCAATCCCGTACCTGCAGGTATCAAACGGCCAAGGAGGACATTCTCTTTACAGCCACGTAGGAAATCTATAGCACCTTCAACCGATGCCTCCGTCAGGACTCTTGTTGTCTCCTGGAAAGCAGCAGCAGAGAAGAAACTATCAGTAGATAACGATGCTTTTGTGATTCCCTGAAGCAGTGATTTACCGGTTGCAGGTTGTCCACCCTCTGTGATAACACGTTCGTTTTCTTCCTCGAAAACAAACTTATCCACTTTTTCGCCTACGATAAAGGTTGTATCACCGACTTCTTCAACTTTTACCCATCTCAGCATCTGTCTGCAGATAACCTCGATGTGTTTATCGTTAATATTAACGCCCTGTAACCTGTAAACTTCCTGTACTTCGTTAACAAGATAGTCCTGGAGTTCTTCGATACCTTTAACATCAAGAATATCATGAGGATTGATCGGGCCATCGATCAATGGTTCTCCCGCTTTTACTCTCTCTCCATCACGAACATTGATATGTGTACCTCTGGGGATTTTGTATTCCTGCTGAACCCCATTGTCATTTTCTACAGTGATCCTGCGGTAACCACGCTTCACTTCACCAATATTGACAATACCGTCAATTTCAGCAATAACAGAGGGTTCTTTCGGTTTACGAGCTTCGAAAAGTTCGACAACCCTTGGTAAACCACCAGTGATATCTTTTGTTTTTGTGGTAGCTCTGGGGATTTTTACCAGAATATCACCAGAGAAGACCGGATCTCCATCCCCTACCATCAAGTATGCACCGCTCGGCATGAGATATTTGACAAGTTCCTTGCCTTTTTCGTCAACGATAGCAATAGTCGGTTGCATTCTTTCATCAGGGGAATCAATGATAATCTTCTGCTGCAGACCGGATACCTCATCAAGGTCTTCTGCCATTGTAATATTAGGGATAATATCCTTATATATGACTTTTCCTGTCTGTTCTGTCAGGATAGCCATGGTGTACGGATCCCATTCAACAAGGGTATGGCCCTTTTGTACATGGTCTCCTTCATTGACCTTAAGAATTGCCCCATAAACAACACGGTAACGTTCTCTCTCACGGCCTTCAACATCTTCGATTGCAATAACACCATTCCGGTTCATAACTACCAGGTCATCAGCTTTATTGCGAACTGTACGAAGACTAATGAATTTTACTGTTCCAGGATTTCGTGCTTCGAGAACTGACTGTTGACCAACACGGCTGGCAGTTCCACCAATATGGAACGTTCTCATGGTAAGCTGTGTACCAGGTTCACCGATCGACTGAGCAGCAATAACACCTACCGCTTCTCCAAGCTCGACCATTTTACCTGTTGCGAGATTTCTTCCATAGCATCTTGCGCAAACACCACGTTTCGTGCGGCAGGTTAAAACCGAACGAATCATGACTTTTTCTATACCTGAATCTTCGATCTTCTTTGCGTATTCTTCAGTAATTTCTGCGTTTTTGGGAAGTATTATCTCGTTCGAATACGGATCTCTTATATCTTCAAGAGCAACACGGCCAATAATTCTATCCCTGAGGTGTTCGATTATTTCACCACTTTCAACGATAGGTTTGGCTCCAATACCTTGTAATGTACCACAATCAATTTCGGTTACGATTACATCCTGCGAAACATCAACAAGTCTCCTGGTCAGATATCCGGAGTCCGCTGTTTTAAGAGCGGTATCCGCAAGACCTTTTCTGGCACCATGAGTAGAATTGAAGTACTGAAGAACCGTCAGGCCTTCGCGGAAATTCGATGTGATAGGAGTTTCCAGGATTTCGCCAGAAGGTTTTGCCATAAGGCCTCTCATACCGGCAAGCTGCCTGATCTGCTGTTTACTGCCTCGAGCACCGGAGTCAGCCATGATATAGATCGAGTTAAATTCTCCGCTTCGCTCTTCGCGCGCAAGCATGTCCTTAAACATTTCATCAGCAACCCGATCGGTAACATTGGACCAGAGGTTGATAATCTTATTGTATCTTTCACCGTTGGTGATGCTGCCTTCGAGATACTGTTTTTCAACGCGCAGCATATCTTTTCTTGTAGATTCAACCAATTCCTGCTTGGCGTCCGGTATAACCATATCTTTAATACCGATAGAAATACCGGCTTTCATCGCCCACAGGAAACCAATCTCCTTAAGAGAATCCAGCAGGTGGACTGTCATCTCCAGAGAATAATTGATCTGGCAGAAATTAACCAGGCTTCTTAAACCGTTTCTCTTCAGTAGACCATTGATGAACGGGATTCCTTGAGGAAGGTAATCATTGAGAATAACCCTTCCTACTGTTGTGTAAAGAATCTGAGAATCATATGTATCAATCTCAGTATACTCAACATCCTGAGAATTATGATAAAGCTCAAGGTTGATTACTTCACCTGTGAATTGGATTTTAATAGGATCAAGAACATCAACTTCTCCCAATTCATAAGCAAGTATTACATCTTCTTTGGATGTAAATGATTTATAAGCATTCTGGGAACCATCCCTGGATTTCGTCAGATAATAACAACCTAATACTATATCTTGTGAAGGAACTGCAATAGGTTTGCCGTTCGCTGGAGATAGCAGGTTGTTTGTAGACTTCATAAGTACATTAGCTTCGATCTGAGCAATAGGTGAAAGCGGAACATGAACCGCCATCTGGTCACCGTCGAAGTCCGCGTTGAACGCAGTACATACCAGCGGATGGATTTTAATCGCTTTACCCTCAACAAGTACCGGCATAAATGCCTGGATACCCAGCCTGTGAAGCGTAGGAGCGCGGTTGAGCATAACAGGATGTTCCTTGATGACTTCTTCAAGAATATCCCAGACTATATCAACCTGCTGTTCTACCATCTCTTTTGCAGCTTTAATTGTTTGTACATGTCCATCCCGCTCAAGTCGATGATAAATAAACGGTTTGAACAGCTCCAGCGCCATCTTTTTAGGTAAACCACATTGATCCAGATTCAAATCCGGGCCGATAACGATAACCGATCTACCCGAATAGTCGACACGCTTACCAAGAAGGTTCTGACGGAAACGGCCCTGTTTACCTTTAAGAGTATCCGAAAGGGATTTAAGCGGGCGGTTATTAGCGCCACGGAGAACCCTGCCTCTTTTACCATTATCAAAGAGGGCATCGACAGCTTCCTGGAGCATTCTTTTTTCGTTCCTGACGATAACATCAGGAGCTCGTAACTCTATCAGCTTTTTCAGTCGGTTATTCCTGTTGATAACTCTTCTGTAAAGGTCATTTA
>JAFGBY010000083.1 GCA_016932915.1 Acidobacteriota bacterium
CGGATGAAGGCCCGAAGGTGCTCGAATACAACTGCCGTATGGGTGACCCGGAGGCAGAGGTTATAATCCCCAGGATTGAAAACGACCTAGTGCCGCTGATGGAAGCCGTGATCGACAGCGAACTCGGAAAAATGGGTGAAATCAGTGAGAGTAAAAACTCAGCGGTGACTCTTATAGCCGCTTCGAAGGGATACCCGGGAAAAGCCGACAGCGGGTACGAGATAACCGGCACGGAAAAAATAAAAGGCAATGATAATGTAGTTTTCTTCGCAGGTGTCGGAGAAAAAGATGGTAAGCTGATCAATACCGGAGGCAGAGTCCTCGCACTGACTGCGCTTGGCTCTGATATTGCGGAGGCCCGTAAAAAAGCATATAAAGCTATTCAAAATATATCTTTCAATGGAATGCAGTACCGGAGCGACATCGCTAAGGACGCTGAATAAAAAACATAGATTATGTCAAAAATCATATCAGCATCGGCTCCTGTAAGGATTGATTTCGGCGGCTCCACACTCGACCTACTTCCGTTGATAGAAATCTTCCCGGAGAATATAGTAACCAACCTGGCGGTTTCGCTTAACGCCGAGGTAGAGATTTCGCTGGGACAGGGAACGTTTACAGTGTCGAGCCTCCGGGATCAAAAGGATTACAGTTTTAACAGCCTCACCGGGATGAAAGAAGATAAAAGCACAAGACTCTTCGCATATGCGATAGAACACCTCGCGCCGGATATTTCGGGTATCAATATAAGATACAATACCGGTTCACCATACGGCGCCGGGCTCGGCGGGTCATCATCACTACTGGTTGCATTTAATGCTGCATTGCTAAGTATGTTAGGCGAAAAATATATCAAGGAATCCATCGTCCATCTTTCCGGAGATATCGAACAGAAACTGATCGAAGGGCCTATCGGAAAACAGGATTACATCGCCGCATCATTCGGAGGACTCAGCGTTATAAAGTTCACCGGGGAAAATAAATTCATTCGTGAGGAATTATCCCTGCACGGATTACCGTTCGCTGATATCCTTGCGGTTTATTTTACCAGGGAACCGCATTTTTCCGGGAATACCAATTTCGAAATCGCACGTAGCTGTATGAATGGGGATACAGTCATTCTCCAAAAGATGAAGCGAATAGAGGAAAACTCGAAGGCAATTTATAATTCCCTACGAAACAATGATATACCAGGCCTTATAAAAAACCTGCACAAAGAGATGCACTTGAGGAGAGACCTCCTGCCCTCAATCACCACTCCCATAATCGATCAAATGGAAGAGGAAGCTATCGCGCTAGGCGGCGCTTTAAAGGTCTGTGGCGCGGGCGGCGGCGGCTCGGTATTCGTAATCCTGCCGAACGGAAACTTCCACGAATTCGACAAAAAAGTAAAGGAAATCGGGGCAATCAAGCTTGATGCCGAAATCCATACAAACGGCGTTACCGTTCTTGAGAGATAATAATCATGAATATCCTAGAAAGGCTCCAGGCTCCTCTACAGCTGGAAAAACTAAAGAAACTCAGCCGACAGTTGAGCAGCAGCCCTGCAGCAGGATTCAAAGTAAGTAATATCGAAGGAGCCGGATTTGATTTTTTTGTATCCGCCATAGCTGCAAATACAAGGCAGGATATAATAATCGTAATAGATGACCGGGCAAAAGCAAGACGGCTTGCAGTTAACCTGCGAACACTGCTCGGGTTTTTCGATAATGAAGAGACTTATATAAGCTATCTCCCATACCTTGATGTAGAGGCTTACAGCAAACTCGAACCGCATTTTAACGTTACCACCGGAAGAATAAGGACATTCTATGAACTCGGAAGTGATAGCACCCGGAAAATCCTGATAACACCAAGTGAAAACCTCCTGTTCCCTGTGCCGTCTCCCGGCTCGGTTATAGAAAAAAGTAAAACAATCACAACGGGGCAGGAAATCTTCAGGGAAGACCTCATTGCTGATCTATTGGAAGCCGGCTACCAGAGAAGAGGCATTACCGAGGATATGGGGGAATTTTCAGTAAGGGGAGGCATTGTCGATTTCTTCTCCCCGCTCTATCGCAGCCCACACCGTATTGAATATGAAGGCGATACTATTACAGGCATCCGTTACTTCGATCCTTCTAACCAGATCACAATCGAGAAAACCGAATCTGTTATAATTACCCCGGTCACCGAACTATGCTGTGGGAAAATCAAAATTAAAGATGACTCCGAAGAAGAAAAACCGGGATTCTTCAATTACCAGCAAATACTCCCGGATTTCGGATACCTGCTCGATTATTTCGATAATGCTGTAATTATCCACCATGATCCGATGAACGAAGGCAAGCTGCTTGAAAGCATGGTGGAGCATTTTAAAACCCATTATGAAGCGGCACTAAAAGAAGGCAGAACTGTCAGCTCTTATACCGACCTTTTACTTTCACTCGAAAAACTGGGAAATCGATTAAAGAAAGTCAACCGAGTCTATATCAACAATGATGTTGGAGAAAAGATCGAAGAAGATATCGATCTTTCCTTTCGCTCACTTTCACTCGGGCAGGGACGCCGTTCCCTTGATGCTTCGATGAAATCTTTGTTGGAATCATCCATATCGGGCGAGTATATGACAGTATTTACTGGCGATGTCGCAACTGCGCTTGCAATGAAAAGCAGCCCGCATATAGATTACTCAAAAGCAATTTATCTACGCATTGACGGAAAAAAAGCGGTGAGTGAGGACCGGTTTCTTCAGAATTCGCCTATTACCTCACATTTTAACATTGAAACAGCAGCGCAGCTCACCGAGGAAACCCGCCTAAAACCGATCCTCATTCCACTTCCGTTTTATGGAAGCATTAAGCTTGAAAGTATAAATTTTGCCTATCTCGGCTCGGATGACCTCGCGGTCCCTGAAAAAAGCAAAACAACCACCAAGAAAAGAAAATCATATAAAACCGATCTCCGGGATCTGCAACCGGGGAATTACCTCATTCACCAGGATCACGGCATCGGCCGCTACCTAGGTTTGAAAAAAATAGCTCGCGAAGGGACTGAAAACGAATTCCTTGAACTCGAATACGAAGGAGGCGAGAAACTCTACGTCCCGCTGGAAAGGCTGGACTTAATAGATAAATACCTCGCCTCAGAAGAGATCAAACCGAAGCTCGACCGCCTGGGCTCAACCGTCTGGAAAAAGAGAAAAGAAAGGGTTAAAAAATCGGTCGAAGACCTTGCCCGCAAGCTTATAAACCTCTATGCATCGAGGGAACTGATAAAAGGTTTTCAATTCGGGAAAGATACAGATGACCAGGCTGAATTCGAGAGAACCTTTCCTTTTGAAGAAACCGAGGATCAGATTACCGCGATCGAGGATGTCAAAAATGATCTCGAATCGAATCGCCCGATGGACAGGCTTATCGTCGGAGATGTCGGTTTTGGGAAGACCGAGATTGCAATACGTGCTGCATTTAAGGCGGTTAGAACCGGCAAGCAAGTTGCTGTACTCACTCCTACGACCCTCCTTGCATTTCAGCACTATCGAAACTTCAAGGAACGGATGAAGGATTATTCTATAGAGGTTGCAATGCTTAGCCGTTTGACACATAACCTTGACCGAAAACCTGCACTGGAGGGTATAGAAAACGGGAAAGTCGACATCGCCATCGGGACTCACCGGCTGCTCTCCGAGGATATCAAGTTCAAGAACCTCGGCCTGCTGGTTATCGACGAGGAGCAGAGATTCGGAGTTAAGCACAAAGAAAAATTAAAATTCTTAAAACATAATGTCGACGTCCTCACACTGACAGCAACACCAATCCCGCGCACCCTTTACCTTTCGATGGCTGGAATACGTGACCTCAGCCTCATCCAGACTCCCCCAGCAAACCGGCTATCGATCAAAACTGAACTGATCGGTTTCGATGATTCAATCATAAGGGAGGCAATAAACAGAGAAGTCTCCAGGGGCGGGCAGGTATTCTTCCTGCATAACAGGGTCTCCACGATCTATGATTTTAAAGCAAAGATACAGGAAATCGTCCCTGGGGTGAAAATTGCCGTGGCTCATGGGCAGATGAATGAACGTGAACTGGAAAACATCATCCTGGATTTCATCGATGGGAAAGCGGATATCCTGCTCTCCACAACGATTATTGAAAATGGGATCGATATCCCAAATGTAAATACGCTCCTGGTTCACAACGCCCATCTATTCGGCCTCTCACAGCTATACCAGATTCGCGGGCGCGTAGGCAGAAGCGAACGCCAGGCATATTGTTACCTGATAGTTCCTGCATATAAATCGCTGAATACGGATGCACGCAAGAGGCTGCAAACCCTCACCGAATTCTCCAGGCTTGGAGCAGGTTTCAGGATTGCCGCGGTCGATATGGAAATCCGCGGATCCGGCAATATCCTGGGCGCAGAACAATCCGGCCATGTAAACGAAGTAGGATTCGATCTCTATACCAGGATGCTTGAGGAAGCGGTTCAGGAACTGAAAGGCATAAAACATGAAACAGCTGAAATCAGGACTTCAATAGAGTTATATAGTGATATCCTCATCAGCGAAGACTATATCCCGGATGTAAACCAGAGATTGACCGTTTACCGGAAATTTGCGACAGCCAACTCCATGGAGAGGCTTGAAGAGGTAATCAAGGAAACGACCGACATGTACGGGAAAATGCCAAAAGGCTTAGTAAACCTGATAGATTATTCCAAGCTTCGGATCATTGCGGGTGGACACGGAATAAGTAAAATTGCGCTCAGCGGGAAAGACCTTGTTCTCAAACTGGAAAAAGAAACTTCGATTAATCCGGAGAATTTATTTAAAACAGTAAACAGCCGCCCGGATTCAAAATTTCTGCCGGACGGCCGCTTAATAATTAAAAATATTGATAGAACCAGCGCTGTTCGCAGCTGCTTCACAGTCCTCGAAGAATTGATTATTTAAAAACAGATTCTTCGCGGACTACATTGTGTAGACCTTGGCTTCTTCCTCTATTTCAACTTCTTTTTCGACTTGCGTAATAAAGTAATTGGTAGTTAGCTTAAACGTGGCAATAATTTTAATATAATCCGGTTTAGGTCTCTGGATATCAATGTATAGTTTATCTTCCCACGTCCCATCACTTATTTCTTCATCAGTAACGATATTCAAGTCTGAA
>JAFGBY010000084.1 GCA_016932915.1 Acidobacteriota bacterium
CAAGCTCTGTTTTTAAAGTGTTGATATCCCCAAGAGTCAGTTTTTTAAGATGATTTAGATTTAAAAGAAGATAACCATCCGCTATCTGATTTGCCATGGCGAAAGCGCTTCCGCCAATATAGTTTGCCATAGTGAACCTCAAATTAATGTAATTATATTCTACAATAAGTTGGATTGGATAACAAACCTAAAGGATAAATGGAAAGAAGTGTCTTTAAGCAGCCTGCAAACCTGTTTAAACCCTCGCAGGAGCATTTTATAGCGCCTCGTATATCAGAAATTCAAAATACAAGACTTGACCCTTACTGACCCAAAATACAAGACTTGACCCTTACTGACTCCCGGATGTGTAAGACCAGAGACCAAGCATTCCGCGCTCTTGGTTTTCAAATTAAAAAAAGAGCTTACTGGTCATTATTTTTAATATTAACTAAATAAACAATCATGCTCTAAGGAAACGGAAATCATTTAATCAGTAAATGTCCACACCAACTAACGATTATAAATCTCATCTATCAATTTTTTATCTTTTATTTGTTCTATAAATAACCAATGATCTACATTGTTTTTCAGATCAGTGGACATTATTTGATAGGCATATACATTATTTTTAAAAGACCAAATTGTACGTATAGAAACATGACCTTCAGCTATTGCTTGACCTAATTGATTTTTATCGTTTTTATATTGGATATCATACCATGCATTTATATTTGAATAATTTTTACCAAATTTATTAATAAAGTAATCCTGATATTTATTGTACCATGTGACGTAATCATTAGGATTACTACATTTAAATGCTGGTTCTAATTTATACCATATATGATCTAGAGAACCATTTTTAAAATAATATCTGATTTCATCTGGTAAACCGCCAATTCTAGTGTTTTTCAAATATTCCGAATAACTACCTTTCTCATTATTTTTTATAGAAGACCAATCCGGTTTTACTAATTTTACAAATGCTTCTTCATTGATATCCCAAGTGATACCATCAAGTTTAAAGTCAAAATCTGTTGGTTGTGATTTATTTTGGTTATTGCTATTGTTTTCAATATTTGATGAACAAGATAGTAAGCAATAAACTATTATTAAAATACATGTAATGACTTTAAATTTATTCATATATTCTCCATTATTAAGTATATATATTATAGTAGGTTACTCTGTGTGGTCAATGAAAAGAGGGAGGGGTCAAGTCTTGTATTTTGAATTAATTGCTCCAGATTATTCTTTGGCTATTCTTCTCACAGTAGAATAATGAAGGCCGAGGAAATCATGGATTTCTGAATGTTGATTGTATGTAAAATTCTCAATCCTATTCTATTCCAGACAGCCTTGCCACATGATTGTCCTTGTATAATCAATCTGTAATATAAGTATACGCAAAATACAAGACTTTACCCCTTTTCCCTCGAAGATTCCCGCTGTCGGGGGAATGACTACGTATTATCATCACAAACCTACTTTTATAATGACTAAGATGAGCCGAATTCAGCAGGTTTGATGGATGTCAGGTAGTCTATCATCAGTCTTATTTTATCAATTTTTTTTCTCTTCGTTTTTATATACAGGTAAAACATATCGGCTTCCGGCTGGATATGTTCAAAGGGATCGACCAGTATTTTCTCTTTAAGTTCATTAATGACTGTGTATTTTGGAACGAATCCGACACCCAGGTTATTGATCGCCCCATTTATAATGCCCCGAACGTGATTGATCTGGATGATATTCTCGAAATACTCGATCTCGTTTTCGGGTAGCGCACGGGTGAAATTGTTCCACCAGTTCCCTGTTTTATCCATTGATAACACAGGCACTTTCTTGAGGTCTTTTACTGAATTTATCCTGTATTCCTCGATAAACCAGGGGGTGGTGATAACTACATATTGTTCACGGAATAAAAATAGTTTGTCAACTCCCTGCAGGTCATGGTTAACGCAATCGATCATCACATCCACCCTGTCTTCTATAAACGGAGCCTGGAGGTCATGCGACAGAAAAAAATCGATATGGATCTTCGGATTCTGCAAAATAAAATCCTGCATATGTTTTAGAAGAATGGTAGTCCCGAATTCGACAGGGCTTCCCAGGACAATGTTTAGGTTATCTCTCTCTTTGATTTGTTCTATTTCATGCCTGGTGTTATCGAGTTCATAGAAAATATTCTCGCATGAGATAAAAAGACGCCTTCCTGCCTCGGTCAGGGCAAACTTCCCGCTTTTTCTCTCGATAAGCTTTGTGCCTATGGAACGTTCCAGTTTTTTTATACCATGGCTTACTGCCGACTGGGTGATATACATCATCTTAGCTGTCTCGGTAAAACTTCTCGATTTCCCGAGATTAAAAAACATCTTCAGGCTGTACAAATCCATGGCAACTCCCATGAAATATATTCATATATTCAATGAAAATTATGAATTTTACACTAATTCAAACTCTTATATAATGCAAGCAGAAATTGACAACTAGATCATTAATAATTAGGAGTATCCAATGCAAGATGTTTTAAAAAGACTCGGAATAAAGGACGTTAATTATGGCGCATGTACCGGTAAATCCGGTTCATGGATAAAAACAACGGGCGCGGAGCTCGTTTCATACTCACCAATCGATGGGAAACCAATTGCAAAAATTATTCAGGCAACAGCGGAAGAATATGAAACCGTGATGAAAAAAGCGGAAGAAAGTTTCCTTAAATGGAGAATGATGCCCGCCCCAAAAAGAGGTGAGATTGTAAGGCAGATTGGCCATGCACTGCGTGAGTATAAAGAAGACCTCGGAAAACTGGTTACACTCGAAGCCGGAAAAATCCTCACAGAAGGCGCCGGCGAAGTTCAGGAGATGATAGATATCGCCGATTTCGCAGTCGGCCTCTCCAGGCAGCTTTACGGCCTGACAATGCACAGCGAAAGGCCCATGCACAGGATGATGGAACAGTGGCATCCCCTCGGAATCATCGGGGTAATCACCTCGTTTAATTTCCCGGTTGCAGTATGGAGCTGGAATACGCTGATCGCAGCGGTTTGCGGCGATGTAAACCTCTGGAAACCAAGTTCAAAGACCCCTCTTACAGCTATTGCGGTACAGAACATTATCGCCCCGATTGTCGATGAACATGACATTGACGGCGTATTTAATATGGTAATCGGAAGCGGCAGGGAAATCGGCGAGAAGATGATAAACGACAAGCGGATCCCTCTTATCAGCGCAACCGGTAGCTGCGCAATGGGCAGAAAAGTCGGCCAGACTGTTGCACAGAGGCTTGGCCGCTCCCTGCTCGAACTTGGCGGCAACAACGCGATTATAATTGCTGAGGATGCAGACCTTGAGATGGCAATCGGCGCGACTGTATTCGGCGCAGTCGGTACAGCAGGTCAGCGCTGCACATCCACACGCAGAATAATCATCCATAAATCAATTAAAGAAAAATTTGTAAAAAGATTGGTAGAGATTTACGGTAAACTCCCTATTGGCGATCCGCGCGAGGAAAAAACACTTGTCGGTCCGATGATCGATCAGAAAGCAGTTGACACAGTAGTCGAAGCAATCGAAGAAGCGAAAAAAGAAGGCGGCAAACTCCTGTACGGCGGAGAAAAAGTCGAGATACCTTCTGTCCCTGGCGGTTTCTACATCAAACCGGCAATTATGGAAGCCAAGAATGAATATCATATCGTGCAGGAAGAAACTTTCGGCCCACTGCTTTATATAATCGAATATGATAAATTCGAAGATGCGATAGAAATCCATAATAACGTTCCACAGGGACTTTCTTCTGCTCTGTTTACAAAATCCCTGGCTAAAAGCGAACATTACCTTAGCCATAAAGGCTCGGACTGTGGTATCGCCAACGTTAACATCGGCACCAGCGGCGCAGAGATAGGCGGCGCATTCGGCGGCGAAAAAGATACCGGCGGCGGCAGGGAAAGCGGTTCCGACGCATGGAAAAACTACATGCGCAGACAGACAAATACAATCAACTGGAATACCGAGTTGGTTCTCGCACAGGGCGTAGATTTCAGCGTGGATTAAACCGGTTTAAGAAATACAGGGCTTCGGCAGGTTTTATTAGACCTTTTTAGAAGCCTCGATTTCCTGGATTTTTGCCCATGCTTCTCTGAATATTTTTGGAGTATTCAGGTCGTATGGGCATTTTTTTATGCATTCGCCGCATGCGATACAATCTGTGTATTTTTTATCCAGGCCAGCGAGCCTCTCGAGCGCCCATTCCTCCAGGCCGTATCGGAAATAATAACCGATTATCAGGTGAAGGAACGAGATGTTCAGGCCTTGCGGGCAGGGCATACAGTATTCGCACCGCCTGCAGAAAGTCTCGCCGAGTTCATCCTTCTCGCCGAGCAGAGTTTTCATCTCCTCATCGTTCAAAGGCTGGAGATTTTCCGCTACGGATACATTCTGGCCGACCTGTTCGGGGAGGTCCATCCCGGGGATAGCGACATCCATCCCATGAGTCAGGATATAACGCAGGTTGAGCTCGACGTTCTTCAGAGCGCCTCCTGCAACCGGTTTCATAGCTATCGCCCCGATTTTCCGTTCTTTCAATGCCGGTATCAGTTCATCAGCGGCTTTTATTTCGATAATATTGAACGGGAACTGCATAGTCTCGAAATGATTGATCATCTGCAAGAGTATCCATGGCTTATGGCCTGTCACCCCGATATGCCCGATCTTCCCCTGTTCTTTCGCTCTCTTGAGCCCTTCCAGTGCACCGCCCGGGCCAAGGACTTTTTCCATATCCTTTTCCGTGCTGATATTATGCAGCTGGTAGAGATCGATATAATCAGTCTTCATGTTTTTAAGTGATATATCAACATCAGCAAACGCTTTATCCGCATCCCTGCTGAAAGTCTTAGTGGCTATTATTATCTTCTCACGGTACTCGGGAAGTACCCTTCCGAATTTTTCTTCACTATCTGTATATGCCCTCGCAGTATCAAAAAAATCTATACCACGATCTATCGCCTCATGAAGAATCCTATCAGATTCTTCCATAGAAAGGCGTTGTATAGGTATTCCACCAAAACCAATCCTGTGGACCTTCAAGCCGGTATTACCAAGTTCTATCGTATCCATTCTGCCTCCTAGATTCCAATATAGTAATACCTGATAGATAAAATGCAAATTCCCATATATATGAATACAAGTAATAGTTTGATATTTTTGTATGTTTGTATTAATGTATAGTTAAGGATTTGTACTGGACAGGGAGCAAAGATAGCTGGTGACAAGATGTGTATACAGTCTTGTAATATTTTTCCTAATACTCTGCACGATGAACATACCTGGAGAGGAAAAGATAACAGGGGTTTGGATACTCGAAAAATATACAACCGATGAGTATACCCAGAGAACATTTATGAATGAAGTAATAGTTGTTTTCTGCCCTGATGGACGTTACCTTTATAATCCTTTTACGACACCGATGGATGAACAACTAAACGAGTATGAGACAAAATGTAGTTGTATTTTATATTACAATATAAATCCAAAGACTGGAATAAAAGAAAAAAATCCATATGCAAAATACCGTGTAATTGTCGATAAAAAGGGTTATATCGTTCTGAGGTTGATTGAAGTCGATGGACGTGAGCCTAAGCCGTATGAACTTGCCGAATACACTTACAAGAAAGCTCCTAAAAGAGGAAAATATAAAAAGGCATATAAATATTGCGAAGTACAGAAGGATTAAAGATTATTTTCCCAGTTTATCACTGAACCATTCCCAGGTTTTTTTCAGGCCGTCTTTCAATTCGGTTTTTGGCGCCCAGCCAAGTTCTTCTTTTGCCCTGGAGGAATCAAGTACGTTTTTAGGCACCCCGACATTTCCCGTATCATTATAGATGACCTCAAAATCTCTGCCGGTAATATCTTTCAGTTGATTGATGATATCGTTCACACTGATGCCAATAGAACTTCCAAAGTTATAAACATCTGAAGGAGTTTCTTTCTTAAGCACAGTAAGGAACGCCTCAATAGTATCTTCTATATAAAGATAATCCCTCAATTGGTTACCATCTCCCCAGATTTCCAGCGGTTTATCATTCAAGATGCGGGACATGAAAACAGCGATTACTCCTTGAGGTTTGTCATAAGGCTGACGCGGGCCGTATGGATTCGCCACACGCAGCACAGTGTAATCAAGCCCGTGCAGGTATTTATAAAGGCCGAGGAATTTCTCGATGCTGAGTTTTGTGATGGCGTAAGAATTTATCGGCTCAGTCGGATGTTTCTCTGAGATAAGATCATCTTTGGGAACACCGTAGACCGTGCCGCCGGATGAAATGAAGAAAAACTTTTTTATCTTTTTCTCGGCACATGCCTGGATAAGGTGCACGCTTGGGGCAAGATTCGAGGTTACATCATAAACCGGGTTTTTGTTCGAGGTCGCAGGTAATGTTGTGCTTACAAGATGGAATACATAATCCATCCCATCCGGCAACGTACCGGTGAAGTGCTCATCAAGGAAATCGCCCTCGATAAATTTGATATCAGGCAGGATATGCGCAATGTTATCCCTCTTGATACCGATCTTATCGAAAACGGTAACCTCGTGTCCCTCCCTCAAGAGGGCTTCGGTGAGATGGGAGCCGATAAATCCGGCTCCCCCCAAAACCAGCGACCTGGGTTTCATTTAGATAACCTCAGATGATATAAACTTCTCAATCTCCGGGAGCCCGCCCTGGTAAATCAGGTAGCCATCGAACGGCTCGCGGGGTGTGGTCTCATGCGCGATCGGTGTACGCATCATCTTCTCGACTTCTGCTGGATCATCGGTCTGTCCGAGAACCCATGCGAGTTTGATGTACGCGACTTCCGGCAACATGTTATCCAGCGGGATAATACCGAGGTGCATAAGATCCCTGCCGGTGTCGTAAACATACATCTGTGCATAACCCCAAAGGGTTTGAACAGTCATATAAACCTTTATGCCCTGTTGGATCGCTTTTTTAAGCGGTTCATAAAGCGGGCGGTTGACATGGCCAAGGCCTGTACCGGCGATGACAATCCCTTCGTACCCTTTCTCGATTATCGCTTCAACGATATCCGGTTTCATGTTCGGGTAATAATAAAGGATAGTAACTTTTTCGTTGAAATACGGCTTGATAATCGGTTTGCGGTTTTTATCACGTTTGAGGTATGTATGTTTGATATGTGTCAGGCTATCCGGTGTAACCCTTGCGATTGGGATATCGCCGATTGTGCGGAAGGTATCACGGTAGCTCGAATGCATCTTTCTTACGCGTGTGCCAGGGTGGAGAAGATTGTAAAGATCGCTCGTGGGGCCAAACATGCATACCATAACCTCAGCGATATCGGCATGCGCTGCGGTATATGCCGCACAACGCAGGTTAAGCGCCGCATCCGAGGAAGGCCTGTCCGAAGAACGCTGCGAGCCGACCATAACAACAGGCACCGGAGTATCCTGCACCATAAAAGAAAGAGCAGCCGCTGTGTGGTGCATTGTATCCGTACCATGGCCTATGATTATACCGTCGCAGCCTTTTTCCACCTCCTCACCGATGGCATTGGCGAGGGCAATGTACTGCTCCGCTCCCATGTTCTCACTGAAGATGCCGAAGAGTTTGCGGGTAGTCAGGTTGCATACATCCGCCAGTTCAGGAACCGCGCCATAGAGTTCGCCCGGTGTAAATGCCGGTATAACTGCGCCTGTACGATAGTCCAGCCTGGAAGCGATTGTGCCGCCAGTGCCCAGCAGAGTGACATTCGGTTTTTCGGCGGAGTACGGGAATTCCTTCTCCGGTATTTTATAATGAGCTTCCTTATAGCCCATTTCTTTAATCGATTCGATATTTTCTATCTCAAAGCCTGTATTATATCCGCTCGGCATCTTGATAACGATGTGGCGGTCATCAGCTGTCTCGGCGCGCGGGAGGATTATTCCTTCGAATTCTCCCCCTTTAGCTTTGATTATTACATCCGACCATACCTTTACATTGTTATCGATGAGCTTCTGCCGAGCAGCTCCTTTATAACCTTTATAGAGGTCTTCATTCATAACATTAACCTAAAAATTGAAATATTTTTGATATTCAAATGGATGCGGCCTTGTGGCTATATCCTTTACTTCCTGTCGTTTCAGTTTGATCCACTGGGTGATAAGTTCCTTCGGAAAAACATCTTCCTTCAGAAGGAAATCATGATCCTCTTCCAGTGCATCCAAAGCTTCCTCGAGGTCTCTCGGAAGGTGGTTGATTTTATCCTGGAGTTCCTTGTCCTCGAAGATATTCTGGTCAAACGGGCCATAACCTTCTTTTGTAGGATCTATCTTGTTGAGAACACCATCAATACCTGCCATTACGATAGCGCTGGAGGCAAGGTAGAGGTTGCATGTGGCATCCGGCGGGCGGTATTCGAAGTTGGTTTTTTCCGGGTCGTAAATATAAGATGGGATCCTGACCGCCGATGAACGGTTCGACTGGCCATAGGTAATCGCAACAGGGGCTTCAAAACCTGGAACCAGCCTCTTATAGGAATTTGTGCTGGGATTAGTGAGAGCTGAGAGGGCGCGGGCATGTTTGAGGATACCGCCAATGAAATAACGGCCCAGGTCGTTCATGTTTGCGTATTTGCCTTTTTCGTATAGCGCGTTCTTGCCTTTTTTCTTGAGGTACATATGCAGGTGAAGTCCGCTACCAGCTTCATCATAAATCGGTTTCGGCATGAAGGTGAGCTGGATGCCGTATTCCTGAGCTAGGTTGAATAGAACATACTTCGTGAGTACCGATTCATCGCACATCTTCAGCAGCGGCGAGTACAACATCTCGATTTCCTGCTGGCCCCTGCGGCCGACCTCGTGATGGTGATAACGTACGGGAATCCCGTAATCTTTCAACATCATGGTTGCTTCATCGCGGAAGTCATCGAATTCATCGAGCGGATTGCAAGCATGATAGGCATTGCCCATGATTTTCTCGGTAGACTCGGCATAATAATATGATGCCGATTTACGCGCTTCGTATTCAACATTCTCCAATATATAAAACTCATATTCCGGCGCCCACCAGGAATCATCCGCAATGTCATGCTTCTGCAGTAATTTTTCAGCCTTTTCTGCAATGAAGCGTACATCCTGTGGGAAGCGGGTGCGTTCAGCATCGGTAAGATGCACCTTCACGAAGAAACTCAGAGTCTTTTCATCACGGAAGATGTCGTACTGCATGGTTTCCAGGTCCGGAATCTGTATCATGTCACTGCGTTCGACCTTGACAAAGTTAAAACTGGAACCGTCAAAACCGATTCCTTCTTTCATCGTCCATTCATCAAACTCATCCGCCGGAAAAGTTATATGATGGAGCCTCCCCTGGAGGTCCAGCGTCTTCAAATCTATAAACTTGATGTCCTCTTTTTCGATAAGATCTTTAACTTCTTTGAAATCAACCATTTTCCTGCTCCTTCAGAGATAATATATAAGTCCAAAAGGACAGAAAGTATATCAAATCGAAAGATTATAAGCAATGAGAGTTGTTAAATATTTGTTCAACAATTGGACAAACCACCTGGCAATAAAAATATGTGGTTATTCCGTAAAAACGGGAATCGGAACCTGACTTCGGGTCTTAAAAAATGTGGGTCATTTCCAACTTGATTGGAAATCTTCGTATTATCAATTCCATAATTAATTTATAAAAAAACTGAATAACACATTTTCAGTACTGAGTTAAGGATTCCGGCTTCTTTTCCGGGTGATCAGTTATCAAATAATTAATATCACAGTACCAATTTCTGTTTATGTTTTGCCGCCGGAATGACGTTTACTCAGGCGGGTTCAGATCTCCCGACCTGAACCATTATGCATAGTAAAATATTCTCGAGACTTATGTGCGTTCAAGGTTGTACCTTGAACGTAATGTTTTACGGTCACTCGAAAAACAAAAAAATGAGTTCAGGGAACATCCCAGAACTCGCAATCGAAAAAAGCGATTTGAACCTTCCCGGTGCTGAGTTAAGGATTCCGGCTTCTTTGCTGATTGATCAGTTATCAAATAATGGATATCGCAGTACCAATTCTTGTTTCTGTTTTACCGCCGGAATGACGTTTACTCAGGCGGGTTCAGGTCTCCTGACCTGAACCATTAATAAATTGGTCCGGATCGGGAGATCTGAGCCGGACGCTGTTCAGATCGCCTCGGTCGTTAAAGTTCCCTTGCGATGACGGATATTGTTATCGCTACCAGGAAGTCGCTCCTACACAGCAATACCGATCTTCAAAATTTTATCAGTCAACGATAAAAAGCATTGCGCCTTTTTTGGTGCTTGAGCGGTGTTTTTCAGCATCGTCTGCAACCTGGTAACTGACTCCTGGAGTTAGCGTAAAAGTCCGCCCATCATCCAGTTCTGTGTGGAGTTCCCCTTCCAGACATAGGAGGATATGCCCTTTCGCGCACCAGTGATCCGCAAGGTAGCCAGGAGTATATTCCACCATCCGGACCCGGATATCACCGAATTGCCGTGTACGCCAGAACGCTTTACCTGTGTCGCCCTTGTGCTCCGTTTTTTCGATTGAATCCCATTCAGTAATCCCAAATGGTATATCTTTCATCTTCATATTATGACCTCGTTTATTTTTACAATTATAAATATACATTAGAGAATTCTCTCCGTGCAAGGCTTTTATAATCCAGCTCTACAATCTTTTATAATTCTTACTGAAATTGGCAGGTAATGCCGATGCGGGTTTAATAAAGCAGGTCATTTCCGCGAAAGCGGAAATCTTCGTATTCCTGATTCAATTTGACGTAATAAAGGAAGATAATATAAAGATATTCGGTACTTAGTTAAGGATTCCGGCTTCTTTTCCGGTTAATCAGTTATCAAATAATTCATATCGCAGTACCAATTCCTGTTTATGTTTTACCGCCGGAATGACGTTTCCCTTTGTTTTTATTGGACGGCATGACACATACCGTCCAACAAAATTTGTTCGGGGGCGCAGTAACATGCTACACCACACATGAAATGTCCCCTGTTCTTACACCAAAGAATATGAAAACAGATATGTTATATTGATATTACAGTACTACGGTGCTAAAATGCTTTTAAATAATGAATTATTTAAGCTACCGGAACATTTAATGATAACCAATCGTATCAATTTAAGAAGGATATTTAACCAGGACTGAGGATTGAGATGAATAAGGAATTGGACAATTTTTACAGCATCCTGCAGAAACGGTACAGTGTACGCAAGTACTCCACAAAACCGGTACCAAAGGAAATGCTAGACAGGATTTTAGCAGTTGGGCACGAAGCAGCAAGCGCTGCCAACAGGCAGCCGTGGGCATTTATCATCTGTGAGGGGGAAAGTAAAAAAGCCCTTGACGAAGTATTCTACAGGGACGGTTTTAAAGACGCGCCGGTAGCAATTGCAGCCCTATCGAAACCGGACGAAGCATGGGAAAGAAGACAGGACGGCAGCAATTATGCTTGCGTGGACGTAACAATCGCGGTTACGGAGATGATACTGGCTGCTACTGCCGAGGGACTCGGCACATGCTGGATTGCGGCATTCGATCTCGATAAAGCAAAAGATATTCTGAATGTGCCGGATAATATGGATATTGTGACCCTGTTTACACTCGGCTTCCTTCCGGATGGAGAGAAACAACCTGAGAGAAACCGCAAACCGATAGAAGATATTATCTTCAAGGGAAAATACAAGGGCAGATAAGAACCGGAAATTAAAGTGCGCGTAGCATATTTCACCCCACTTCAACCGGTTAAATCAGGGATTTCTGATTATAACGAGGACCTTATCCCCGCTCTAGTTGAAGCGGGAGTTGAACTCGATTTCTTCTATGAAAACGAAAAACCGGATAATCCTTTTATAGTAAAAAACTGCCGTTCGCATAAACATACAGAGTTCCCAGCTCTTTATAAAAACGGCAAGTATGACCTGACGGTGTATCATATCGGCAATCATCGTTTCCATGATTATATATATGAATATCTTTTCGATTATCCAGGTGTGCTGGTACTACATGACTTTTTTTTACATCATGCACGTCTTGCCAAGTATGTAGAAACTGGAAACCTGAACGGCTACATTGAGGAGATGAAACCAGAAGGAAACGAGCGAATTGCGAGGATAATCGCTGCGGGGATGGGAGGAGAACTTCTCTATTATCTCTTCCCACTGAACAGAAGAGTAATAGGGGCGTCAAAACATATTATCATGCATAACACATTCTTCCTTAACCGGATCACGCAGGATTACCCGGGAAAGGGAGTCAGTTTTATCCCGCATAATGCCAAACCCAGGAGAATCCCGAAATCAAAAGTCAGGGAGATCCGACGTAAAGCCGGGATACCGGAGGATGCTGTGGTAATCGCTTCGTTTGGATTTATGAACGAAGCTAAAAAAATCGGGCTGATATCACAGGTGTTGGGCAGATTATTACCTGAATTTGATAATTTGTATTACCTTATCTGCGGAGAAGACAAGGAAGGTGTCGTTCGCGGATCGTATTTCAATTTCCCTGTTATCAGGGATAGGGTAAAGGTCAGCGGCTATATTTCAGGGCTGGAGGAATTCACAGCTTACATGGAAGCAAGCGATATTGTGATCAATCTCCGTTTCCCCTCAGCGGGGGAGACTTCCGGGACGATGATCCGTTCCATGGCACAGGGCAAACCGGTGATAGTATATGATCTGCCTACCCTTACCGATACTCCAGCAGAGGCATTAGTACGCGTGCCTCTCACAAATGAATTTAACGGACTGTACACATCCCTTCAGAAATTGGTTTCAAACCCATCAGAGAGAATCCGAATAGGTTCAAACGCCAGAGCATATGTCAAACAGGAGCTGGATTTGAAGAGAAATGCAGCTCTGTATAAAGAAGCCTTCCAAAACGCCATCTCCCATTAATAAAAAACCCGGCTCTTTCGAACCGGGTACAATATTATCTAAGATAAATAATTAAGGTGTCTTCACAGGATCAGCCGGCTGTTCCGGTAGTTTCCGTGGTTCTTCCTTAATCTTTTTCATAATTAATTCAATGGCTTTCTCGAGCTGATCGTCTTTACCCTTGAATTCGTCGTTAGGCATATTATCAACAACTATGTCAGGATCAACACCATGACCTTCGATAATCCATTTACCATCACGGCCGTACTTAGTAGATGTAGGTACTGAGTAGAATCCACCGTCCATTAATCCGGTGAATCCATAAATACCGACAACACCGCCCCAAGTCCTGGTACCGATTACTGGGCCAAGGCCTAGAAGCTTGAAGTAGTACGCGAAGTTATCACCATCTGATCCGGCATTTTTATTTGTCAGCATTACAAGATGTCCGGCAAATGATTGGGCAGGATAGGGAGTAGAGCCTCTGAAACGGTCGCTGTCCATACCCTTGGGCACACGGCTCATGCGTTCGAGAATGGCAGAGGAAACAAAGCCACCACCATTGAAACGCCCATCCACAATGATACCCTCTTTGTTTATCTGAGGGAACCACTGTTTCACAAACTGGTTCAAACCATCGAGCATCATATCAGGTACATGAACATAACCGACTTTACCATTCGTAGCCTTTTCTACTTTCAACCTATTCTGTTCAACCCAGTCAAGGTAACGTACATGCGATTCACTCGCAATCGGTTTAACTTCAGTAGTCCACGCACCCTTATCAATCGGTTTGGAATTCAGTTTTAAGGTGACAATTTTACCTAATGTTTTTTCCAGTAGTTGGTAAGGTGATTCAGGATACTTCAGCGCTTTACCGTTGATAGCGAGGATATAGTCACCTTCGTTTGCTTTAACATAAGGTTCTGTCAGTGGGGATCTCCCGTTAGGCATCCAATTCTCACCTTTGAAGATTTTCTGAATCTTGTAATAACCGTCTTTAGTGAGTTCAAAATCGCAACCGAGAAGTCCGGTCTGGATATTTAGAACACGTGGAACATCACCACCACCCACATAAGTATGGCTGGTGTTCAGCTCACCAATCATCTCGCCAATAAGGTAAGTCAGATCCATCCTGCTGTTTAAATGAGGCAGGAGCTGGCCATATTTTACCTTGATGGCATCCCAATCAAGACCGTGCATGTTTGGTACATAGAAATTATATTTCTCGCCTCTCCAGGCTTCCATGAACATCTGTCTCCACTCTTCTAGGGGGACTTTCAATGTTTCCAGTTTCAATCCTGCGAGAGGTTTCCCGGTTTGAACTTGTATTGGAGCAGGGCTTGCAGGGGAGATACCATAATGAGTGAAGGTAGTCCAAAGTATGTTTTTCCCGTCAGGTGAAAGCGCATAACCTCTTGCGTTTGGCAGAATCACGGTCTCTTTTTTGCTCTTCATGTCAAACACGCAGAGGTTTATTGTACCGGTGAAGCCTGCAAGGCTGATTGTCATAGGGCTGGTCATCTTCAGATAAAATACCATTCCGTTTCCAGCCTGAAGATTGAAAAGAGAACCAAGATCCATAGGAAGCCCGATTATCCTGTTTTTAGCATTAACCAGGTCAATCTTAAGACCTTCGTCTTTTTTCTCCGCTTTCTTCTCATCCTTATCTTCATCATCATCATCTTTTTTCGGTGCAGGAGGTGCCGGCTTTGTATCTTTAACCTCAACTTCATCACTTTCCGGTAAGAAAGGATATTTTACATCTTCACGCAGAGGAAGAACGAAAACCCTGTCATTTCTGGTATAGAAATAAGTAAAATCAAAGGCATCGAACAGCGGATTGTAATCCCTGGTTGAAATGAAATAGAGGTAATTTCCGGATGGATCAAATCTAAAGCTGAATTCCGCATTGGTTTCATCGGTAACCTGTGTGATTTCTTTTGTCTTCAGGTTATAGAAAGCAATCGATGGATTGCAATCTGGTTCATATCTACCATAAACAATCCAATCACTCTTTGGAGACCATGAAAATCCCTGAACAGGTCCACCTTTATTTACTTCGATTTCAGTAATCTCGCCGCTATCACCATCAACATAAGCAAGTCTGCCTGTTAAATCGCCGAAAGCGATTTTTTTTGAATCTGGTGACCAGGTATAACCGGTGATTATCGATTTACTGTCTTTGGTCAGCTGTTTTTTGTTTTTACCATACTGATCGACAAGATAAAGTTCTTCGATACCGGTTTCATCCGAAATATAGCTTATCCACTTGGAATCAGGGCTCCACTCGGCATTCACTTCCCTCGCACCCGGCGTTTCAGATAGATTCCGAACATCGCCTTTATCCGCGGGGATTGTGAAGAGCTCGCCCCTTGCAGTTACAGCGATTCTTTTCCCGCCGTTAGCCAGTGAATATGAATCTGCATATGGAGCAGCATTAATATAAGTCGGCAGAAGTTGTGATTTATCGTACGCGATATTGACCTTTACTTCGCTGACTTTCTCATCAGAAAGATTAAGTTTGAATAGTTTACCCTGCTGCTCGAAAATAATCGAATCAGGACCGGCTGCCGGCCAGCGAGCATCCCATTCCTTGAAATCCGTTACCTGCTTGGTGTTCTTTGTATCAACATCGTAGCAGAAGAAATTCAGTTTGCCTGTTTGGTCGGAAAGATAATAAATCTTGTTTCCGATCCACATCGGCCATCTGTCTGTCCCTTCCCAACCGATAAGTTTTTCAACCTTATCAGCTTTCATATCGTACAACCAGATATCCTGCTGCATTCCGCCCTGGTAACGTTTCCAGGTTCTAAATTCACGGGTAGTCCGGTTAAAGGCTATCTTGGTACCATCGGGAGAAAACGACATGGTCGCGGCTTCACTGAGTGGTAAAGCTTCAGGCCAACCGCCGTCTTTGTTTATCTTGAAAAGTCTTACCCTACCGTCTGGCGCATCCGTGATGTTTGAGCCATAAACAACATATTTCCCATCAGGAGTCCAATCCAGAACCCAATGACCTCTGCTGCTGAAAGAGGGATAAGAGGTCAACTGTTTTGGTGTGCCCCCTTCAGCAGGGATGACATACACAAAGAAGTATCCGTTATACTGCCCAGTATAGGCAATCTCTTTCCCATCCGGTGAGAACCGCGGGAACATTTCATCGCCTTCACCACTAGTAATCTGGCGGGCTATACTTCCATTTAAATCGGTTATCCATAGATCGCCTGCCAGAGAGAACACTATTTTGTCCTTATGGATATCCGGGGAGCGCATAAACCATGCTTCCTCGGCTGCGGCGAAAATGGAGAACGCGAGAAATAAAGTCGCTATTATCATCAGCGTTTTGAATGAACGCATCTCAAATCCTCCTATTAATTTCCAACATTTTATTCTATTCATAAGATGTTTATTCCGTTATTTCTTTACTGGAGCAGGTGGTACCGGGGCAAATTTGACAGGCTCTTCAGCAATCTTCTTCATGATTACTTCAATCGCCTTATCAAGCTGCGGGTCAATACCCTTTACTTCTTCTTCAGGCATGTGGTCAACTTCGATATCAGGTACGACACCGGTATTTTCCATCACCCATTCGCCTTGAAGACTGAATGTGCCGCCTCTCGGCATTGTGACATAACCGCCATCAACAAGCGGTGTATATCCGGCAATACCGACAACTCCACCCCAGGTTCTCGTCCCGATAACCGGGCCAAGTTTGTACTCTTTGAAGAAGAACGGGAATATATCCCCATCCGATGCGGAGTACATATTAGCCATGGCAACCAGGTGCCCTGAATATGAAGCCGCCGGGAATGTGCCGCCTGGGAATAACCTGGAATATTGAAGGGTTTGAACAAATCTTCTCAGACGTTCAAGTATTAAACCACTGACGAAACCACCGCCATTAAACCTGGCATCGATGATGATACCTTCTTTATGCAGCTGGCCGTACCACTGTTTTACAAAAGCATTAAGGCCTTCGAACATCATATCAGGAATATGAACATAACCAACTTTGCCATTGGTCTTTTTCTCAACATATTCCCTGTTTTTATTCACCCAATCCCAGTATTTCAGATCCCATTCACTGGAAACAGGATTAACCTGGATATCCCATGCGTCTTTAAGTTCAGGTTTGGAGTTTAATTTAAGGGTTACTATTGTACCCATGGTTTTCTTGAGCAGTTCATATGGATTCACAGGTGATTTCAGGGTTTGGCCGTTAATTTCGAGGATATAATCACCCTCTTTAACTTTTAAGCCAGGTAAATCCAGCGGTGAAAGAGTTGAACTGTTCCAGTTTTCACCTTTGTATATTTTGGATATTGTATAGAATCCATCTTTATCCAATTCAAATTCGCATCCAAGCAAACCGGTTCCTACATTCTGAGGGGTCGGCATATCGCCTCCACCGGTATAAGCATGGCCGATATTGAGTTCGCCAATCATCTCACCAATGATATAGGTGAGGTCTCGGCGGTGGGTAAGGTGAGATACGAGAGGCATATATTTTTGAAGCATTTTCGGCCAGTCATAACCATGCATGTTTTTGACATAAAAATGGTTTTTCTCCAGGCGCCATGCTTCTACTAGCATCTGTTTCCACTCCGCTTTGCGATCCAGCAGCATTTCCATACGTGATGTGTTCAATCTGCCCTTTGAAGGATCGATTTTTTCAATTTTAACATCAGCAACACCATATGAGCCCATCATATTATAGATAAGTTTTTCGTTATCCGGTGAAATAGCAAAGTTAAGTACTCCGGAAAGCATTTCGGTTTCTTTTTTCTCATCTAGGTCATAACCGAACAAAGCGGAACCGGTGGGTTTACCGTGAATCTGATCACCCACCTGTTTAACGTATAGAACACCATTTTCAATCGGCTCATAAGTGAAATAATTACCCGGGGCCAGCGGGATTGAGGTAATCCGGTCTTCAAGGCCTTTGAGGTCTATTTCAACTTTAACCGGTTTTTTCTTCTTATCCTTCGCTTCTTCCTTGTCTTTTTTCTCTTTCTTTTCCTTCAGGTATTTCTCGATGTTTACTTCATCGCTTTCAGGTTTGAACGGGTTTTCTCCATCCGCTTTAAGAGGAGCAAGATAGATTCTATCCGTATCCTGGTAAAGGAAGTTCAGTTCATAATCACCAAACTGTGGGTTAAAATCCCTGCTTGAGAGGAAGTAGAGGTATTTACCTTCCGGGTCAAATTTTGAGATATAGTTATTTCTCATCTCAGAGGTTACCTGGTGCATTTTGGCCACTTTTAAATCATACAGGTATACACTTGCAAAACCTGCATCATTTATTTTTGTAAAGGTCAGCCAATTGCTGTCCGGGGACCAGGCATAAGCGAAATGTCCCCTATACATCGTTTTATCAATTAAAACCCTTTTCTTAGTTTTAATATCGATATAATAGAAATTCAGATCGAGGTCACGATATGCAATTTTCTTTGAATCCGGAGACCATACCGGGTTTAAATTGATAGCATTGCTGTTCTTGGTTAACTGGATTTTCTGTGTACCTAAAGGATTCATGATGTAAAGTTCTTCGGTCCCTGTATCGTCAGCCATAAAAGCTATCCAGTTACCATCGGGTGACCATGTAATATTACGTTCACGTACACCACTTGTATTCGTGATATTTCTTGTATCGCCTTCTTTTTCCGGCACAGTAAATATCTCACCCCTGGCAACAAACGCAGCGCGTTTCCCGGTGGGAGCAAGATCGAATTCAGTAATATTCCTGGATACATTTTCATAGGTCGGCTTCATATATGGTGCGTCCCAGTTAATATAAACGGGAACCTGGCTGATTTTATTATCGGCAAATGCCATCTTATATAGTTTGCCGCCTTGTTCATATATGATGGAATCCGGTCCAAAACCGGGCCATCTTATATCCCAGTCCTTGAATTCGGTAATCTGTTTGATCTGGGAATCCTTGAAGTCATAATAATAAAGATTCATAGTACCGTTTTTATCGGAGAGGAAATAAATATTATCCCCATGCCACATCGGGTTGATTTCCAGAGAAGGCCAATCCGTCAGTTTCGTGGTTTTATCTTTTTCGAAATCATAAATCCAGATGTTATGCTCTTTACCGCCACGGTATCTTTTCCATGTTCGGAAGTCGCGGAAATTACGGTTCATAGCGATTTTTTTACCATCAGGAGAATAGGACATCGTAGCGCCTTCATAAAATGGCAGCGCTTCAGGCCATCCGCCATCAGGGCTGACTTTATAATAACGGCCTACATATGTATCCCAATGGTACCGGACTGAACGGAATACTATATATTTTCCATCCGGAGTCCAATCCATAACCTGGTTATTGAATCCGGCTCTATCGGTCGTTGGGCCAATAGGATAGAACGTCAGCTGTTTTGCGACGCCGCCTTCAGCCGGGATAACATAAACCTGGAAATAACCGTCATGCTGACCCGTAAAGGCAATCATCTTGCCGTCGGGCGAGAATTTCGGAAAATATTCCACACCTTCAACAGTGGTTAGCCTTCGAGCCTGACCGCCGTTGACATTCGAAACCCAGATATCGCCAGCATAAGAAAATGCTATCTTATCCTTATAGATATCGGGAAATCTCATCATCATTGCTTCTTCGGAAGCAAAACCCATTACGCCAAGCAGTACAAATACTGCAAGGAGTAATGGCACTCTGATTGATTTCATGCTTTAACCTCCTGGTATAATTTGATTATTGAAGAGATATGTAATTTTAAAATTACATGTAATCATTTTTAAGGCATACATTAACCATAAACCCCATAAAACAATATATTAGACGCTTTTTTTTCTTATTTGTTGAAAAAAAACTACCAATTTTCATAAATATTTGAATGTTAAAAACTCTAACTTCTTTCTTAGCTATCACTACATCCAATTAGTACAGGTTATTCCACTTCTTAAGAAATTTTTTTTACTTTTCCTGTTATAATACCCTATGAGATTAAATTACCTTAAGGAGTGAATATGTCGCTCGACCTTTAAAAAAATGAGTTCAAAAATGCGCTTCAAACCGCATTGGAAATTATAACTGAATTTCTCGACTCAGCAAAAAAAGAAAAAGTATACAGGACAAAAGACCCCTCGGAACTTTTTAAAGCTTTCAGCGATTCTTTGCCGGAGGAAGGCTCAAAGCTGGAAGAAATATATGATCTATTGAAAAGAGAACTTCTTTCCACAGCAACGCTGAATACAGGGCCGAATTTCTATGCTTATCTCACCGGGCCGGGCAACCATATCGCGATTCCAGGAGAGATGCTGGCAACTACAATAAACCCAAACGCCACGAAGTGGCACCTCTCCAGGGCAAGTACCGAAATCGAACGCCAGGTAATCCGATGGATCGCTGAATTTATCGGCTATGATAAAAACACGGGCGGACTGTTGCTCAGCGGTGGCTCGATGGCAAACTTTACCTGCCTCGCGGTGGCAAGGAAAATCAAAACACCGGTAGACGTAGCTATAGATGGATTGTACGGCGCGCCGAAGATGACTGCATATATCTCCTCTGAGGGACATTCCAGTCTGGAGAAAAGCTTCGATATGCTGGGGCTCGGCAAAAAACATCTGCGGAAAATCCCCGTCAAACCCGACCTTACTGTAGATATAAACGAGATGGAAAACCGGATCAGGCAGGATAAAACTGACGGTTTCCATCCATTCTGTGTAATCGGAGTTGCAGGGACGACAAACACCGGAGCAGTCGATGACCTCGCCGGGTTGTCTGCACTGGCAAAGAAGTATAACCTCTGGTACCACATCGATGCCGCCTACGGGGGCCCGGCCGCAAAAATCGAAGGTTATTCGCACCTCTTTCAAGGGCTCGAGCTTGCGGATTCTGTAGTTTGCGATCCTCATAAATGGATGTATATCCCTGTGGAGGCAGGCTGCGCGCTGGTGAAAGATCCGAAATACCTAAGGGATACCTTCTCAGTCTTACCGGATTACCTTCGGCTCGATGCCGACCGCGAAAACAGATTCGAGTATATGGAATACGGATTTGAACTGAGCCGGAATTTCAAGGCGCTGAAAGTATGGATGACCTTCAAATATTACGGCGCGGAACGGTTAAAAACCGAGATAAAGCATGACATTGATAAGATCCAATATTTAAAATCCTTGATGGAAAAATCGGATGACTTCGAGATCCTCGCCCCTACCCCGCTTTCCATACTTTGTTTTAGATACATCGGTAAAGATAGCAAATCAAAAGACGAAGATTACCTCAACATCCTTAATCAGAGAATACTCGATGAACTGGAAAAAGACGGAAGAGTATTCCTCAGCGGTACAAAAATCAACGGCAAAACAGCCCTCCGGACAGCATGCATCAACCACCGCACAGAATTGAAGGATATCGATTTCCTTTATAATGTTTTAAAAGAAGTAGGAGCGGCAGCCCTGCCGCGATAATAAATATTTATCATCGCGAGAAAATGCAAGCAACTAAGCCGGAGAGGATGTTCTTCACCGTCTTCGAAACATTTACTCGGATAGCAAACATTCCGAAAGCAGTGGAGAACACTGCTTCCGGCAAGAGTGAGGGAACCGGCTTGTCGGGCAGAGCCAAATGCGTCGCCTGATCCACCCGGCGATTCAATAATCTTTTCAGATTGCTTCGCTATTCTAGCAATGACCGTCATCGCGATGGAGCGTAGCGACCGCGGCGATCTATAAAATAAACAGTCATCACAAAAAATGATCGTAAACACAGCGATATAAATTACATCCAAAGGCATAAAGCACCTGATTGACTTCCATAACTCACAACATATAATCTGTGCATTATGAAAAAAATTGAATATAAAAAATCGTTTCAAACTTATCTGAATATTGCCGGGCTAACGGGATTCTTCGCATCAGCCTTCCTTATAATCTTAAAAATAACGGATAAAAATGCCACTGGGCCATTTATTCCCCGTTTAATAAATGCAATTTCGGAATCATTTCTTCTATTGGGTATAATTATCATCGCAACGACTTTGATGGTCATCATCGCAAATGCGCTGTTCCTGAAAAAATTTGATATAAAAATCAGTTCTTTCAAAAACTGGATATTCCTGTCATTTTTAGCGGTGGCTATTCTTGTGATTGTCCTTTCTATGCTTTTAAAACCCGATCTTCCAGGCGGTAAAAGTGTGATGAGGGATGATTATATTTACATCATTGGTGTCGACGGCGCATCATGGGACATCATCAATCCCCTGTTGGATCAAGGCAAGCTGCCAACGCTGGCCAGCCTCATCAAAAACGGTTGCAAGGGGATACTCCTCGCACCTGAAGGGTATGTGCAGTCCGGCCCATCATGGACCTCTATTGCGACCGGCTTAGATGTTCAGCAGCACAAAGTTACACACAACTACGGCAAGATTCGGACAGAAAGGGTATGGAACATTGCGGATTACTTCGGCATATCGTCGGTAGTCGTCAACTGGATATGCTCCCCCCGGCCGGAGATTATTAACGGTGCCTTCATCACCGGGCCGTATGACAACCCTGCATCCTACCCGGAGGCGCTCCTCCCCGAATTGGAAAATAAATTCGGTAAGTATTTTTCCGATGTTGATTCACGCGAGATTTCGGATCGGTTCCTGAAGAGCTGTTTCGAAGTCACCAGACAGCGCACGGATGTAGTAAAATACCTGCTGGATAAATATAATCCCCATCTATTAGCATTCACCTATACATCAAGCGACAGGCTCATGCATTTCTTCTGGCAGTACTACCAGCCTGCAGCGTTTACAGTGCCCCCGCCTGATAGCGACCTGGCAAAATACCGAAATGTATTCGAAAATTATTATATCAGCCTCGATAAACAGATCGGTGAGATAGTAGCAAAAGCGAATCCCGAGAAGACAACGTTTATTGTCCTCTCCGATCACGGCTTTGGGCCCGAAAATTTCGAGCGGCTTTACTTCAGGGATATCCGCTTAAATCTGCTTTTTGAAAAAACCGGACTGCGTAAGGTAAACAGGGATTTCAGCCTTGAGGGAGAGAAATTATATAGTGAAATCGACGCCAGCCAGGACCGGATGACCCGCAAGATCACGTTTTCCACTGAAAACAGTAAAAATATTCCACGATTCGTCCAGATACTCCGCTCAGCAAAAATGAAAGCAGATGGTAAACCACTGTTCAAAAATATTACTAACGATGACAGGTCAATCTCGCTCCAGATGTATGAACGGGATTACCGGATGAACTCAGTCGATGTAACCACGCAGCTTGAAGGCAGGGATTTCACTTTTCCGCTGGATCATATTATCGACCGCAATAAGCTTCGCACCGGCGACCATCGCAGGGAAGGAATCCTGATTCTCAGCGGGAATAAGATAAAAAAAGGCTTAATGTTGAAAGAATACAATGTAACCGACATCACACCTACCATTCTCGCCCTCTTTAATCTGCCGCTTTCGAAGTACATGCGTGGCGAACCAATTTACGAAGCGATGACCAAAGATCACCTGGCTGCATTCAGTAAACGGCTGGTCAAACACTACTTGAAACTGATGGCAAAACAGGTCGGCGAAGAAGAAAATACCGAGGAGACGGAAGAAAAACTCCGCTCCCTTGGATATATAAATTAGTTCCAATCTTCAGTAAAAGAAAATAGCAGTATTAAATTGCGAATTCCGCAACAACCGGGGCATGATCCGATTCCGGGAATTTCTTATCCGTAGCAAATGATACCGATTCATCATGCAGCAGTTCATTATGGATCTCAGTATGAGAGTAGTATGCAATCATCGGCCTTGATACCAGGATGTGATCGATCATCTCGCCCCTGCCCATATGAATCAGCGAATACCTCGAAGTCTCCGGAACGCTGAACTCGCACGGGAACATTACTCTGCGCGCAAGTCCGCCGTTTCCAGTATTCTCGACTGCGCCGCATATTGCCGCTACCGGAACATCGTCATAAGTAGCGTTAAAATCACCGCAGATAATGATAAAAGCATCCTCATCATTATCGAAAATCGAATCAATTAGCATTCTTGCTTCCAATGCCTGCCCGACTCTTTTCATCGAGGCAATAAAAAAGCCTTCAGCCCAACCGCTGCTTGTACGCCATGTGTAATTATCGATTTTCTGACCTTCTATGTTAACGGGCAGCTTGGATTTAAGATGCAGGTTGATAATGTGGAAAATACTGTTATTGGTATGTTTTACTTTCGAATATAAAATAGCACGTTCCCAGTTGATATCCTTGGCATCCGGATCCTCCGGTTTTCTCGTTACCTGCTTGTACTTTGGCGGGCTTATTAATTCCTGGTTTATCTGTTTTGTTTCAGCAATTTCGAACCTCGTGAGAATTACCAGGTTCCGTTCATCATAAACCTCGTTGCCGGATGTTTTAGTCGATATAATCTCATAATCTTCATACCTGGTGCTGGAGATAAGTTTTTTTAATGCTAAAAGTTGCCTCTTCTCTCCCGGAGTTTCCTGGCCATTCACTTCCTGAAAACATAAAATATCTGCATCCAGCCTTTTCAGCTGGGGCTTCATAATTGCGATCCTCTCCTCCAACTGATCAGGCTGATCCGGTTTATCGTCAAAATTCTCCAGGTTAAACGTTGCGATTCTAAGCTTCTCACTCATGACTTTCCTCCTTGGAATGGCTCTAAACAACCAACCCATAAAAAAATGTGCCCTTTTATTTTAATTTGACCTTAAGACTTGCCGTTTGTATAGGATATGTAGGGTTTAAAATCTCTGATATTTAGTAATGCTATATTATTACTTATAACTTAATTTGTATCAAGATATAAATGAACTTCTCATATTGATTCTGTCTCTTGAATAAAAGGACTTGCATAATCTCAACATTAAATGAAAAGCACAAAATATATTTTATAGATAAGGTCATTTCCAATAAACTGGAGCTTTCTTCACTGTAATTTTTATTAGATTTTCTTAGTGGAGATTGTAATAATAGACAGTATGAAGATATACCTAGGACAGATTAATACAACCGTCGGGGATTTCGAGGGGAATCTCTCTCTTATTCTGGATGGGCTCAGGGAAGCGGAAAAGCAGAGCGCCGATATTGCCCTGTTCCCCGAGCTGTGCATCACCGGCTACCCGCCGATGGACCTGCTCAATTACCGCTCATTCATAGAAAAATCGAGAGAATACCTCGATAAACTGACTAAACATGTCTCCGGGACTGCGGTAATTGTCGGTTTCGTAGAGGATCCGGATGATACGGAAATCAAGGGCTGGTATAATTCAGCCGCCCTGATCCATGAAGGCGAAATCAAGTTTATCCAGAGGAAGATGCTCCTGCCGACTTATGACGTGTTCGATGAAGCACGATATTTCATCCCCGGTTCGGGGAGCAGGGTGTTTGAATTCGGAGGCAAAAGGCTCGCGATAACCGTCTGCGAGGACATCTGGAACGATAATGATTTCTGGGATGAGCAGCGCTACCGGATTGACCCTGTGGAAGAGATGGCAAAAGAGGGATTCGACATCCTGCTGAATATTTCCGCATCGCCGTTTAACCTCGACAAAATATCGCTCCGTTCAGAAATCCTCAAATTCTTGTGTAAAAAATACGGCGTCCCCGGCGTGATTGTCAACTCAGTCGGTGGGAATGACGAACTTATATTTGACGGCACCAGTATGGCTTGCAGCAGTGATGGAGAAATCCGGCACGCCTGTATCAGTTTTGATAAGGATTCCGCAGTGGTGGATCTCAACAATTTGCCCGCGTCTGTAAAAAGCGATCGCTTTTCTCTAAGTCACGCAGAGCAGACTTTTAAGGCACTTACCCTCGGAGTAAGGGATTACTTCGTAAAGTGCGGATTTACCAAAGCCACACTGGGCCTCAGTGGAGGAATCGATTCCGCGGTAACCCTTTGCATCGGCGCTGCAGCGCTAGGTAAGGAAAACGTTCTCCCGCTCATTATGCCCTCACGGTATTCATCCGACGGTTCCGTATTCGATTCCGAGCAGCTTATAAAAAACCTCGGAGTCGATTCAAGAATGATTACTATCGATCCGATATTCAAGAAATACCTCGAGACCTTCAAGGACGAATTTAAGGGCCTTGAGATGGACATCACGGAAGAAAACTTCCAGGCGCGTATACGTGGCAACATCCTGATGGGATTTTCAAATAAATACGGGCACCTTGTGCTCACTACCGGAAACAAATCCGAGATTGCAGTCGGCTACTGCACATTATACGGCGATATGGCAGGCGGCCTTGCCGTCCTCTCCGATGTACCTAAAACTCTTGTTTACGAGATAGCGGAATACATTAACCGTGATAAAGAGATAATACCCAGAAATATCATTACCAAACCGCCATCCGCCGAGCTGAAACATGATCAGACAGACCAGGATTCACTTCCGCCTTATGACGTGCTGGATGCAATCATCCATCGCTATGTTGAGGAAGAGAAAGACCTACCGGAGATTGTTGCCGACGGCTTCGAGGAGCCGCTGGTACGGCGGATTATGAATATGATAGACCGTAACGAATATAAACGAAAACAGATGGCGACCGGCCTCAAGATAACCAGAAGAGCGTTCGGTTTCGGCAGGAGAATGCCGATTGCCCATAAATTTTATAGATAAACATAAAAAACCCAGGAGGTATGATGTTCGAGACAATAGAGTGGAAAGATGACAAAGTCGTCATGATTGACCAGACTGTACTGCCGGAAAAGGAAGTCTACCTTACATTCGATAACTACAAGGATGTGGCGGATGCCATCACAAAACTGATCATTCGTGGTGCGCCGGCTATCGGCGTAGCAGCTGCGATGGGAATCGCCATCGGTGCGCTAGGTATCAGTGAGATTAAACGCGACGAATTCGAAAAACAGTTTAAAGGAATCTGCGATTACACCAATAATGCCCGGCCTACAGCCGTTAACCTTCGCTGGGCCGTGGAGCGGATGCAGAAACTATACGAGGAAAACAAACACTTAAGCCTGGGTGAGATCAAAGCGTTGTTGAAAAAAGAAGCGATCGAGATGCGCGAGGAAGATATAGAGATATGCAAGACCCTCGGCAGGCACGGCGCGAAAGCCATTCCTCAAAATGCATGCATCCTTACACACTGCAACGCAGGCGCGCTTGCGACTGCCGGATACGGCACTGCGCTGGGTGTTATCCGCGCCGCTCAGGAAGCGGGGAAGAATGTCGAAGTATACTCGGATGAAACACGCCCGTTCCTTCAGGGAGCGCGTCTTACCACCTGGGAACTCATGAAGGATAACATCCCGGTCACAATGATCTGTGATAACATGGCTGGATACTTCATGAAAAAGGGCAAGATAGATGTAGTAGTTGTCGGCGCGGACAGGATCGCCGCGAATGGCGATACAGCAAATAAAATCGGTACATATTCAGTAGCGGTACTCGCAAAGGAAAATAATGTCCCGTTTTACGTCGCAGCGCCGACCTCCACCGTCGACCTCCGCTGCCCGGATGGAGACGGTATCCCGATTGAGGAACGCCACGGAGACGAGGTCATCAAGATCGGGAATCACTACATCGCACCGCGCGATGTGAAGACTGCTTACCCCGCATTCGACGTCACCCCGGCGAAATATATCACCGGCATCATCACGGAAGAGGGTATCGCAAAGGGTGACTACACGAAGACTCTTAAAAAGATGGTCGAAAAAGCGCAGGCGGATAAAGAATAAATCAACCGGGAAATCCCGGAGGTAATAATTGTTCCCCACCAGAAACATTGAAGAACTGCAGTCATCGCTCACCCGTTGCGTGAAGTGTGGGCTGTGCCAATCCGTCTGTCCGGTATACGCAACGCAGAGTGGTGAGCAGAATTTCTCCCGCGGGAAGATATCCCTGCTGAGAGGGATCTCCGAGGGGCGGCTCACGCTGGATGAAAAATCTATCGAAGCGCTAAGCCTCTGCGTTGGCTGCGCATCCTGCCAGGGAGCATGTAAGAATGAAGTTGAATATATCAACCTGCTATCCGCTGCAAGGAAGAAAATCAATCAGGAAAAGGGAATGCCTTACATTAAAAAATTCGCCCTTAAAACTTTCTCCAAGCGGGGAGAGGCGGAGAACCTGGTCACATATGGCTCCATCCTGAAAAAGATAATCAGCGCTGGACGTGGTAGCGGCAAGGGATTGGAATTGAAATTCCCTATCCACGGCATCAGCAAAGGAATCTATTACCCACCACTGGCGGAGAAGAGTTTCATCTCCCGAAAAGGCGGAATACACAAAGCGAAAAACGAATGGTCGCGCCTGGCTTTCTTCGTCGGCTGCTCTTCATCATTCATTCTGCCGGAAATCGGCGAAGCGGTGCTGAATTTCCTCGTCCGTAACGGAGTCACGGTGATCATCCCGGAAGGGCAGGTCTGCTGCGGCACACCACATTACATCAGCGGTGATCCCGATACATCGAATAAGCTCCTTGTCGAAAACGAAACCGAATTCGCGAAATATGAATTTGACGGTGTAATCACCGGATGCGCCACCTGCGGAGGCGGCCTAAAAGAATACTATGACATAAAAGACAGCACCGGGAAGCCACGCCCGGTGTACGATTTTAACGAATTCGTCGTGGGGAATCTCGACAGGTTTGAGATAAAGCAGGTAGAATCGGACGAGAAAGTCACCTGGCACGATCCCTGCCACCTGGTGCGGCTGCAGAAGATCAAGAAACAGCCACGAAAATTGCTCAAAGCAGCAGTCGGAGAATCATTTAAGGAGATGGAATCCCCGGATACCTGTTGCGGATTCGGCGGAGTGTTCGCAGCAGCGAAACCGAAAACAGCACTCGCAATTGCAAAGAAAAAGGCTGAGCGAATCGAAACCTCCGGTGCGGGGACGGTGATAACCTCCTGCCCGGGCTGCGTACTTTTCCTACGTATGGGCGCCTCACTCCACGGCGGCAAATGGGAGGTCAAACATATCGCCCAGATCCTGTAAAGATACTCCTCAGTACTATACTGGTATTACCTAATAGCTATAACAACACTGCCTTTTTTCTTTCCGTCTTCGACATACCTGTGGGCTTCCGCTGCCTGCTCAAGTGGGAATTTCTTATCAATAATGACCTTCAACTTCCCATCTTCAATCATCCTACGTATGAATACAAGATCTTCCGGTTTTTCAATCGCAAGCCCGCACACGACTCTCTTGCCGCCCTTGATGGATGTCCATAACATCTGGAACAGATGCTTTGTCTTGAAGCTTACCCTGAAATAACGGCCGTTCCTGGTCAGGCTGTTTTTGCATTTTGTAAACGAACTTTTCCCGAGCACATCCAGGATCAGGTCATATTTCTCGCCGTCTTTGGTGAAATCCTGCTTCTTATAATCTATGATCTTATCAGCGCCAAGGGATCTAACATAATCGACGCTCGTAGTCCCGCAGACTCCTGTCACCTCCGCGCCGTAATTTTTCGCAAGCTGCAGCGCGGCGGAACCTATTCCACCGGAGGCGCCGATAATGAGCACTTTCTGCCCCTCATGAATTTTAGCTTTCTTTAAAAGATTTAAAGCCATCAATGCGCCGTAAGGAATAGCGGCTGCTTCATCAAATTTCATATTTGACGGTTTTAATGCTATCACGCTCTTTTCCGGAACGGACAGATATTCCGCATAACAGCCCATATTCATACTCCGAAAACCATAAACCTGATCGCCTTTTTTGAACTTCGTTACATCTTTGCCGACCGACTCGACCTCCCCGGCAAATTCACTCCCCAGGATTTTTTTCTTCGGTTTATTAAAACCAAAAGCCAGTCTAGATGGAAGCCAGAGTGGCATAGGCATTGAAAATTTCTTCGGTGTGATTTCATTGAATTTCCTCGCTGTCAAATCACCGAAATTCACAGAAGTCGCATGGATTTTAATCAACACCTCTTTCGCTTTCGGCACAGGTTTTTTTATCTCTGTTAATTTTAGAACATCAGGCGAGCCGTATTGTTCATACACAATCGCTTTCATATTTATCCTCAATTCTTATCTTTTCGTACACTTATCTGTTACTGAAAGAATCACATTACCCCGTTTATGCCCCTGTTCTACATATCTATGAGCTTCAACCACTTTTTCTAATGGATAGGTCTTATCTATCACAGTTTTTATCTTTCCATCTTTCAAGAGACTCACAAGTACAGCGATATCTTCTTGTTTTGATTTATAGCTCATTTCAACACTGACAAAAGTTCCATTCGGCGCCAGCGCTTTTCGGCACTTCGATGCGCTCACTCCTGACATCATCTTTCCTACAGCATCG
>JAFGBY010000085.1 GCA_016932915.1 Acidobacteriota bacterium
AATGATAAATAGACCTTAAAAGCGACATGGCAGATTTGTCATGTCGCTTTTTTACTTATGTATTGTTTAGTAGGGATCATTTATAAAAGGAACGGGGTATACTTTAACTATGCAAAGCAATAATCAAATAAAAGATTAAATAAGGAACAATCACAATGGAGTATCCAAAAAGTCAAAAGTACAATACCCCCGAATTACTGGCTAAAATCATGGGGCCTAATCCGTTCAAATTGCAGGAAGAAATGCTGCTGAATCATAAAACCCCGGCGGGAAGCCTCGTCTGCGATCTCGGAAGCGGGCAAGGGCTTACAAGTGTAATGCTCGTAAAAGATTATAGCTTTAAAGTTTATGCCGCCGATTGGTGGAGCGATCCCGAGGAGAACCGCAGATTTTTTAATGAAATGGGATTAACTCCTGAACAAATTACACCTGTTAAGGCTGATGCTACCGCTTTACCCTTTGAAAAAGAATTTTTTAACGCGGTAGTCAGCACAGATTCTTATAACTTTTGGGGGCGCGACCCGGAGTATTTGGACTCAAAACTGCTGCCTTTCATCAAGCGGGGCGGGTACATTTACTGCTGTGTACCCGGCATGAAAAAAGATTGCCATGATAACCTTCCGGAAGAACTTCTCCTTTCATGGACGCCGGAGCAGCTTGTTTATCTGCGGGATACAGCTTATTGGACGGAAATATTGAACAGCAGCCGGGACGCAGAGGTAATTTCTATATACGAGATGGAAAGCAATGAGAACGTCTGGGAGGATTGGCTGAACCAGGAAAATGAGATTGCGGTTAATGACCGCAAAGCCATGAATGCCGGTGGTGGGAAATATCTGAACTTCATCGCTTTCGTCTTGCGCAAAAAATAATCCAGCCGGACGGTAAAATCCAGGTTGAGATTTCTCAGCTAAAATATAGCCAGCCAGGGCTCGTCGGACAAAACACGGCAACGAGTCGGTTAATAGTCGATATCGGCAGTAGAAGCCAGGAGAAACAAAGCTGAAAGTCGATTGAAGATAAAAACTGGATTGAAGAATAAGATTGTAATAATATCTGCTTTTAACGAGTGAAAAAAAGATGGCAGATTTAATCCATAATCCGATATTCACCCTGTTCCTGATAATAGGAACAGGGATATTGATTGGCAAAATTCGTTTTGGCAGTTTCAGCTTTGGAGCGCCTGCAATATTACTTGTAGCTTTTTTCTTCGGTCATTGCGGATGCCTCATGCCTGAGATGATCCGAAATTTCGGGCTTGTCCTTTTTATATACACTATAGGGCTCCAAGCAGCGCCAACGTTTTTTACAATACTAAATAAAAGAGCAGTAACATTTATAATCATAAGCCTGACGGTTGTATCTTTCGCCGCTGTTTTTTCAGCAACTCTCAGTACTCTATTCGGTATTGATAAAGCCCTGACAATCGGTATTTTTAACGGCGCACTGACCTCCACTCCTGGACTCGCAGTCGGGATTGAAGCACTAGGTTCGGAGGAAGTAAGTCTGGGTTATGGTATCGCATATCCCGTCGGGCTGCTTATAATTACCCTGTTTATTCAGATACTTGTAAAGCTGCCCGGTTTTGATCCTAAGAAGGAAGAAAAAAAGTATAAAGACCGCCTTGGCTTGAAACCAGTAAATATTTACATCTCTGTGATAAAAGCCCAGAATACTGCCGCTATCGGTAAGTCTTTTGCCGACCTTAACCTTTCCGAAAAGCATGAAGAAGTAACAGTAAGCCGTGTAAAAAGAGGCGCCAGTATATTTACTCCTGATTCAGAGTATAAGATTCGAAAAGGCGACCTACTAAAAGTTGTAGGAACGGAAAGCGGCATCAAAACAGCTCAACTCATTATCGGTGAAAAGACCGATGAAGATATCCCAGCCAGTAAAAATATCAAAAGCCTCTCGTTGATAGTAACCAACAGGATGATAATTGGAAAATCGCTTGGCTCCCTCCGGCTGCGCAGCATGTACGGGGCAAACGTTACTCGGCTCAGCAGAAACGGTGTTGAAATCCCCGCAAGCCACGATTTTGTTTTATCCCTTGGTGATAAAGTCCGCCTGGCTTGCCCGGTGAGTTCCGAGATTCAGGTGAAATCTCTTTTCGGCAACGCGCTTTCGCAATATTGGGCAAACGCCCTTTTGCCCATTTCCATAGGTATCGTTGTCGGTTTTCTCCTTGGCCAGGTTAGATTCGAACTTCCCGGGATATTCAGTTTTAAGCTGGGAGCAACAGGTGGACCATTGATTTCCGGTTTGATATTCGGAAGGCTGATCCGCACAGGGCCAGTAATGTGGGCAATCCCCTACAGGGCCACAACACTCTTGAGAGAAATGAGCCTCGCGATGTTTCTTACCGCGGTTGGAACTTCGGCGGGCTCCATTATGGTAAAGACACTCAAGTTGGGGGGAGTAAAAATGTTATTAATATCCGCGGCGACCACCCTTACTGCGCTTGTTTTCACCGCTTTAATCTTTTCATTCCTAGTCAAAATAGATAGGCTGAGCCTGATGGGCGCCCTATCAGGTGGCATGACGAGTTCATCCAGCCTCGGCGCTGTAGCATCAACTGTTGAGACAAATATCCCTCAGACTGTCCTGGCGCAGGTCTTCCCATTTGCACTTATCTGGACAATAATAATCAACCAGATACTGGTTATGCTTCTGTAATTCTCTACAGAAACCTGCCGTATCTTATAACACAACTCTAAAAATCTATTCACAAATTCGCTTATGTGGTACACTGAAAAAGAAGATATCCAAATGAACAAAAGAAGCTATTCTAAGGTCTAATTTACATCGAAAGGTTATAAAACCCGACTATATATGGAGGATTACTTATGAAAAAGTATCTTGTCGCTATTCTTGTTTTATTATTTGCATTTACAGGAATCAAAATCTCATTTTCTGAAACGGAAAAAGAAGAGATCAAACCACCGAAAACCGGTTTCGTTACTCTCAGTAAGGAAGAGTATAAAAAACTCCTCGAAATGCTGAAGCCGGATAAAGACAGTGAGATAAAGCCTCCCACAAACACTGTAATCAAATCGGCTTATTACGATCTAAAAATCACACCTGAGCTTCGAGTTGAAGGTACAGTGACATATGAATTGGAATCACTCGAGGATGAAAAATGGATAGAAGCCCGCTTGCAGATGCAGAGCGCGGGAATCAGCATGAACACGCCGCCGGATGGCCTGATGCTTAAAAACAAGGGATCTGATATCTATTACGGCACCAACAGGAAAGGTAAATACACTGTATCCGGTGAGGTTAATATCGACCTCATAAAAGGAGATATAAACAGGTATGCCTTCAATTTTTATACTTCTAATGCTGTGATCAATCTTGTTAAACTAAGCTACAAACCTGCAGAATTAAAGATTATCAGTTTTCCAAACATACAGATTTCTTCAAAGAAAAAAGATAGTATAGAGACAGTCGAAGGATTGCTGTTACAGAACAACTATACTAATTTCTCGCTGGAAAAACAGGCTGCCAGGGATGAAGACGAAGGTAAAAAACGGGTCGAGGTCGATTCCAAATCATCATTTGTTATAGAGAAAAATTACATCAGGGCATCATATCACTATGAGTATTCAGTAAATCGTGGAGGACTGAACAATCCGGTTTTCCTGGTTCCTGAGGAAACCGAGATAATATCCGTAAACGGTTCCTCGATACTCAACTGGGAAGAAAAGGAATCCTCAAGTGGAAAAATCCTGGAGGTAAGCCTGAAAAATTTAGACATTAAAACGAGCGATATATATATCACCGCTGAAAAACAATATAACCTGGATGCCGGAAAACTTGAGTTGCCGTTTATCCTTATGAAGGGAGCCGATCGCTTCAGTAACCTGACCTCGATAAGCGTTAACGAGGAAATGGAGGCGACTACCGAGGATCTAAAAAATGTCGATGAAATTGATATAGCTAATCTTCCCTCCCAGTTTTTCAACCAGGGAGCGCTTAAACCGGTGCTCGCTTACAAATTTTCATGGGACGGGAAAGAAGATAAACCAGAAGCTGTACTCGGTGTAAAAAAATACGAACAGGCAGCTGTTCTTACAGCAAACATTGAAAACGCAGAAATTACTACACTCTACACAAAAAACGGAAAATCACTTGTTAGAATGAAACTCTGGATTAGGAACAATATCAAACAAAACTTGAAAATCTGGGCGCCTCAGAATTTCAAGCTGTGGTCATGCTTTATGGATGCAAACCCGGTAAAACCGACTACAGATAACGATGGTGGATTACTTATACCCCTAAAACAGAGCGAGATATCAACCTCTTCCGTTTTCTTCCCGCTGGAAATATTCTTTTACCATGAAGGCATAAAAATGGATGAAGAGGGCACTCTCTCTTTCAATATTCCCCGTGTTGATCTTCAGATAATGAAACTCGGCTGGGAATTACTTCTCCCGTTAAACTATGAATATGAAGACTGGGCGGGAAACCTGACTCAATCAGCTAAAAATGAATTCAGTGATTTTGCTTACCCCAAAACCGCATCAAATGAAAGAACTGAACAGAAAATGCAAATCCAGTCACAGAACGCTGTGAACGTGTTTATGGCGAATGATGCCCAGTACCAGAATATAACCAAGCAAACCAATGAATTGATCCAGAATTTTCAACAGAAGGATTCCTTCTCAAAAGTGAAAGCAGGCAGACTACCGGTAAAATTCTCGATCCCGAGGGTTGGTCAGCAATTCCTTTTCACTAAACTTCTTGTGCTTGATCAGGATCTGAAACTTAATGTTGAATATGAGGAAGAGTAGGAGGCAGAGAATGTCAAAACCAAGCAAGAAAAAAGGATACATCCTTCTGCCCCTGTTGTTAGCATTATTCCTGTTCTCGCCGGCAATCAATTTATGCGCTGGAGAACAGATTAAAAAGGATACTATAAAGCTCTACCGTGATGAATACAGGAATCTCCTGTTGCTGATTGATAATTCAGTGAAGCTCCCGTTGACCGAATATAATAATCTACTACAGGAAATAATCAGGGCGGAAAACAAGAAAAAGGAAGAAGAGAAAAAGGACCAGGATACCAGGAAACTTGCATCATACAAAAAATATAACATAACGGACGGCAAACTGAACTGCGCCATTAAAGATGGTTTTATGGAAGTAAAGGCGGATCTTTCGATTAACTTCCTGACTGATGGATGGAAAGAAGTCCCGCTTCGCATCCTGCCTGGCCTGTCATCATTGCAGATCGATCAAAAATCAAGCGCCCTGAAAAACGAAGGGAACAGCAGTTACACTTTAATCTCGGACCTGAAAGGTAAGCATGAGATAACATTCAAGTTTCATCCTGTAATTTCCCGCAGCCAACGCCGGAGTGTTGTATACAACAGTGCGAAAATAGAATTCAACCAGAGGGTCCCCTCGGTAGTCAATATAACTTACCCGGATGGAGCAAAACCAACAGGTGATCTAGCTAAATTTGCCAAGGCAAATCCGAAAGGAGTATGGACCGCTGTTGTTAAAACCGATTTCACAAAACCGATAAAGATAGAGTGGTTTATCCCCCGAAAAATGGAAGCTGAACAGGTTAAAGGTACATATAACGCGACTGTAAATTCTTCCTGCATCATCTCGGAAAAAATGATATTACTCATCTCGATAGTACAGGTGGAGGTCGTAAGTGGGGAAGTCCAGGAAATCCCGATTAAATTGCCTGAAGGTTTCAAATTTATCGACAGCGAAATTCCGGATGGCGTAATACTTGAAAATACAGATGACCAGGTAATGAAACTTGTACTTAAAGACGATGCGGAGGATATTGTCCAGCTTCTTCTATTTGCAGAAGCTGATAATCCAGGAAACGAAATAAACTTTACTCCCATCACTCTTGATAAAGCTCGAAGAACAAACGGCATGCTTGCTTTGATGTCAGAAGATCTCACAATAAATGCCAAAGGAACTATGGAATACCAACCCATCGATATCCGGCTTCTGCCGACCGAACTTGAATTGGCCGCTGAGATGGACGCGCAAGCCGGTTTTAAGTACAGCTATTCCGATAAAAAACCGGGAGAACTTGTAATCAGCGCAAATAAAATAAAAAAATCGTGGACAATCGATGCATATATTAAATCTGCGCAATACTTCGCTTCTTTGAATGAAGAAGGCATTCTCATGTACGAGATGAAGATGGATGTTATAAACAACAATAAACAGCACCTTATGATAGAACTACCCGAAAACACTAAATTACAATCTGTCTATATTGACAATACAAACGCCAGGCCACTCAAGGATAATAATGGAAACATTCTAATCCCGATGAGGCCTAAGAAACACTCGCTTGACGGTCTTGTGCAGATTTCCGTAACCTTCACATCCCGGGCATCCGTTTTCGGGGAGGAAGGACAGTATCGACTCACCTTCCCGAAACTTAACCTGCCTGTCAATGAAACAGCGGTAAACATCTTCCTCCCGAAAGGATATGAGTACGATGAGCTTAAAGGTAACTTATCCCGGGGAAATAAACAGATAAAAGAGAGCGATATAGAACCAGATTTTGTCATCGATCAGCAAACCGGAGAGTATCTTCTTAAAAATGAAATCGGGAACTTGCATGTATATCTTCTCGATCAAGATGGAAAAACCATTGACAGTACTCTGGTGGAATTACTCATGCCAAATGGACAAAAAAAATCTGACTACTCCTCTAACAGCGAAATCCTGTTTGAAAACCTGCGTCAGGGAAAATATTCAGTTTTTGCAAAAGTGAATCCCGATTTCACAGGTTATCAAAATGATATCCGGATCACAGCAGAAAAAACACGTGAGATTACGTTAGTTCTTACAAACAAAAAGCTGATAGAAAAGAGGAAAGATCTTGAAAGAAGCAGAGCTGAAGCGACTATAAGCTCAGGAGAATACGATAAAAAGGATCTGGGTGTTTCTAACAATATTAAGTATCTAAAAATGCAAAAAAAAGAAAAACCTTATAGTGATGAGGTTATAACTGTTACTGCGGATTCTCCAATAATTGATATTTCAAGCAGTACTGTTGCTCAAGAAGAAGACAGGGGAAAAATTAACAGGAGACTTTATTCGGAAAAAGAAATTACAGGTGCATTTTCACTTAAAATCGAGATACCGAAAAGTGGCATATGGTACAAATTCCACAGTGTTCTACTAATCGATGAATTCCCATACTTACAATTTGAATACGAGAAAGAATAGGTGAAGTGATGAAAATACTGAAATCAGCAAAACTCCGAATAATAAACACTTCGTTAATCATTATTATCCTCATTGTCTTCCCTTCCCTTATCATGGCAGAAAAAGAAAAAAATGAGACCGTGGAAATACCTGTAGATACTTACAACAAGCTTATCAGGGAAGCCGCAAAATCAGTCATCCTCCCACTCAAGGACTATCGCAGCATCCTTGAAGAGATCTCAGCTTTGAAACCCGTTGCGAGGAGCACCGATAACTATACAGTTATAGATGCACAGTATAAGTTGACAATGGAAACAGGTCTTATAGTCGGCAGCATTTCCTTGACCGTTGATGTATATAACCCCGGCTGGAGCCAACTTGCGTATTGGACTACTTTCCCTCTACAATTTACCAAGGATGTAAACCTCAATGACACTAAGGCAGATTATTTAATATCTAACGGATATTTCTGGATGCTATTTAATAAAAAAGGGAGAAACAAACTCGAATTCAATTTTTACAGCAAGATTAACAATACAGGTAAAGAGACTTCTCTTTATACAAACCTGATTAACGGAGTCAGAACAAGCATGGTTCTGACTGTTCCGGAAAACGATATAGAACTCAAACTGGATAACGGTACAATTGTTAAAACTTTACATAACAAAAATGAAACCGTATTCCACATGTTGCTTGATGGCAATCGATTAAACTTCAAGTACCACAAAAAGGAATTATCAAAGGAAAACGAAGAGGCAGCTGTCAGCAGAATAATCGGGAACGTCTCATCAGCATTCAACATCGAAAAGAATAAGATCATTGCAAACCATGTCATTGCCCATGCCGTACAGAAGGGCATCCTCAAGACTCTATCGGTCACTTACCCTTCGAGTTATCGCTTAACCGACTTGATCGGAGAAAATATACGGGATTATAAAACATCCAAAATTGATTCCGGAAGAACTCGGCTTACTGTAGAATTGACTAAACCTGAGGACGATGCAGCGGTTTTTCTTCTTCAACTTGAAAGTGATTTTAATGGAGCCTCACTTGCTCTTGCTCAACCGGTTATCGAAAGTGTGAGCCGTCAGGACGGCTGGATATCTATCGGCACCTTTGACCCTGCTTATATCAATCCGGGACAAATAGGAAAGTATAACAGGATCGACACCAGGGAATTGCCATCTGAATTATTACAGCTTACCGTAAACAAACCTCACGCTGGATTCCGGTATACTCTGGAGAAAAAAGAGATAATTGAAGACCTGCCTCTCGATATCGAGTTTCCTCCATCCGCGGAAATGCTTACCGCTTATATTAAAAAAGCCAGGGCAGAAACACTGATGACGCAAGACGGCCGATATATAAACCGTATAAATTATGAACTTGTAACTGAATCCGAACAGTCTCTGCAGATAACACCCCAAGCCGGCGACGAACTGCTTTCAATCTACCTCAATGGCCAACCGATTAATGCCGCCGAGGAAAACAAACAAATTATAATCCCGCTCAATAAAAGTGGCATAAGCGGTGATACTTATATGATAGAGTATGTAATACGCTCGAAAACAGCTCCATTTAATGAAGAAGGCTCAAGTAAATTGTCCCTACCCTCGGTCGTAATCCCTGTCAGGGCATTTGAATGGAAAGTCTATCTCCCTCACCAGTATTCATATGATGAATTCACAGGTACAGTAACCCACGGCGCAATACAGGCACTTGGAACTCATCCTGAGATAAAAACAGTGAAATGGGAAAGCAGCGATACATCGTGGAATACAGGTAAAAGCGGGCGGAGAGAAAATGCGCAAGTTGGAAATGAAGACTCAGGCGCTCCAGCGCCGGTAACCGGTGATGACAGATCAGCGGATAATCTTTCGCTTAAAATTGAGATACCGACAAACGGTAGGCATTTTATGTTTTATTCCATGCTGATGATCGGTGAAGCGCCGACATTAAACTTTGAATACGAGATGAATTAATAGAAAATAGATATTGCAGGAAGCCGTATTCATGTTGTTGCCGAAAGCAGTGTTCTCCACTGCTTTCGGAACATTTTACAAACAGTGATATATTCCGGATATAATGAAGAACATCATATCCGGCGTAAAAACCCAAAGAGTCATTCCGGCGGTCAATAAAAAGAAAAATCCATACAGCAAAAGAACTTGGATAGTAACTGATCAACCAGCAAAGAAGCCGGAATCCTTAACTCAGCATTAATGATGTGCTACTCACTTATACTAAAAATGAACTAAGAATATTTGATAATACGAAGATTTCAGCTTTCGCGGAAATGACTGACTTTTATTAAAAGCGGATGATTTCAAACACACGCCCTACTGCTAAAAAAAAACGTGGCGCGATAACATATCACACCTCCAAAAAAGATGCCGGATCAAATCCGGCATGACACTCTATATTATAACCTTTTAAAAAGGTCACACTTAATTCAACGCTTTTATACCGTCATTATCTCTTTCTGTTTGTTCTCGACACGTTCATCTATCTGCTTGATGTAATCATCAGTTATCTTCTGAACTTCGTCAAGCCCACGGTGCTCATCATCTTCGGTAATATCTTTATCCTTCTGAAGTTTCTTGATTGTATCATTGGAATCTCTTCTGATATTACGAATCGATGTTTTTCCTTCTTCGCCAATCTGGTTGATCTTTTTTGCCATCTCGGAGCGGCGTTCCTCGGAGAGCGGAGGAATCGGAATACGGATTACTTTACCATCGTTCATTGGGTTCAGGCCAAGATCCGCCTTTAAAATACCCTTCTCAATTTCGCTGACTATAGATACATCCCATGGCTGAACAACCAGCAAGGCTGGTTCTGGCGCTGTAAGAGTACCAACCTGGTTCAGAGGCATTTCGGAGCCGTATGCGCTCACTTTAACACCGTCCAGCATCGAGATACTCGCCTTACCAGTACGGATTGTTGCAAGTTTTTTCTCTATCACGTCGAGTGTAGACGCCATTTTCGCTTTTGTCTCTTTATAAACTTCGTTGAGCATAATATCCTCCAAATAATTACTTATTCGTTATTAAAGTTCCTATTTTTTCGCCCATACAAGCTTTTATTATATTTCCCTTCTCGCCGATATTGAAGACAAGTATATCTGTTCCGTTTTCCCTGCACAGTGAAACCGCTGTCAAATCCATAACGCGAAGGTTCTTCTCAATTACATCAATATAACTGATTTTATCAAATTTTTCAGCATCGGGGTTTTTCTTAGGGTCGCTGTCATAAACACCATCCACCTGGGTCGCTTTAAAAATTATCTCCGCCTTAATTTCGGATGCCCTGAGCGCAGCCGCGGTATCGGTGGTAAAAAATGGATTACCTGTACCTGCGGAGAAAATGATAACCCTCTTTTTTTCAAGATGCCTTATAGCGCGACGCCGAATATACGGCTCTGCAATCGCCCGCATCTCGATTGCGGAAATAACCCTTGTGAAAATCCCCCGTCTCTCTAATGAATCCTGGAGGGATAGCGAATTGATTACAGTTGCCAGCATTCCCATATGATCGGCTGTAACCCTGTCCATCCCACTGGTCACTCCAGAGACGCCTCGGAAGATATTTCCACCACCTATAACTATGGCAACTTCAACCCCGAGTTCTCTAATAGCTCCGATTTCATCTGCAATTGCTTCCTGCACATTCCGGTCTATTCCGAATTCCTGTTTGCCCATCAGGGCTTCACCGCTCAGTTTGAGCATGATTCGTTTGTACTTTGGTTCACCTTTACTCATTCTAACCCCTGTAAAGTCATAATTATATCATATCCGTGTATGAAAAAAATCCTTTGGGAATTATAGGTTTATTTAGATCCAGGCTTCCAACCATGGACTTTAAGATATATTTTGATGGA
>JAFGBY010000086.1 GCA_016932915.1 Acidobacteriota bacterium
CTCCAAAATCAGTTTGAAATAGATATTTATACCGATACCGAGAAAGTATCAAAAGAGATTACCGATATTTTCAAGATTAAAAAAGTAAGCGCTTTTAAACCCGGTACTGAAAAAGATTATCGGCATGTTATCTACCAGATCGGTAGCAATAAAATTCATGCGTCCTCATATTTAACAGCGTTGTTGAATCCAGGCATTCTTTTCCTGCATGAATTTGTGCTTCATCACCTGGTTAAATTTATCACAATAGGGCAGGGAAAAAAGGAAGCATATACAAGCGAAATGGAGAAGTACTACGGCCATGAAGGTGCCGAGATGGCGAGGCTGGTACATACCGGCAGAGCTGCCTCGGAGACGATGTATTTCCATTTCCCTTTGTTTCAGAGAGCAGTCGAGAGATCTTTGGCAGTAATAACCACAACTGAAGAGATTAAAAGGAACATCAGAAAGGCCTTTCCTGATAAACAGGTATATATTGTGCCGCTTGTGGATGGAGAAAGTACACTTCCTGAGAAATCTGAAGCGCGAGCTGAACTCGGCCTGAAAGATGAATTCATCGTCGCACAATTCGGCATAGTCTCTGAATCCAAAGGTGTGGACGATCTCCTAAGAATGATGCAGCAGGTGAAGAATCCAAAAATCAGGTTGGCTCTGGTAGGAAGAGTACACGATGATTATCCTCTTAAAGATAAACTGAAAGAATATGAAATTGAGGATTGTGTTATCAGTACAGGATTTCTAAGCCGAAAAGATTTTGAGAAATGGCTTGCTGCTGTTGACCTCTGCGTGAACCTTCGTTACCCGACCGGCGGGGAGTCATCCGGCGCTCTCATCGAGATGATGTCCGCTTCGAAAGCGGTAATTATCCCGGAGTATGCACAGTTCCTTGAGATGCCGGAGTATGTGGCAATCCCCCTGCCGATGGGAAGGGACAGGAACGAACTTCTCCGGAAATTTATAGAGCATTACGCTGAGCATCCTGAACCGCTTGAGGATATCGGTAAAAAAGCCAGACAATATATTAAGGATAACCACAGTCCGAAGATTTCCTGTTTAAAATTACTAGAATCATTGAAAGAAATCGAGAAAAGAGGATACGACGATCTAGTACCGATGAGCGCCGAGGAAACCGCAATGTTTCAAAGGCTTCTTAAAAAAACGACAGTCCAGGGGAGGAAGCGATGACCCTCTATGGTATGTTTTTGTTGCTGGTTTTTATCCTCAGCGGAATATGTCTTTATATTTCACTTTTTAGTTCCAGGCAGCAGGGTGAAGGTTTTATTTCAGGACTTGCAATAATTATATTACTTCCTCTATCCCTGTTTATTCTGCTGGGTAGCTTACTCGGGATGATTGGGATATACAGGACTGATATCTCTCTCTTTAGTATATTTATCATTTCGATTGCCTTTATTTTCAGAAAAGTCGATAAGCAGTTTTTAAACTCCGGATTTAAAAAGATTGGGAATTATTCTTTAGCCATTTTTAAAGACTGGAAGCGATTTGTCGCCCTTTTCCTTATGCTAATCCTACTGGTCTTTGTCCTGGCGATTTACTTCCGTCCGGCTGCGTATTACCTGGGTGGATTTGACCCGGGAATATACGTCAATAGCGGTATCAACCTTGCCAAAGGAGGAAGTGTATTTTTCCATGATGAAGTTGTGAGAGACCTCGGTTTTGAAAAAGCGAGGCGATACCTCGGTATGTTCTCGATTAATCCCCTGGGGCTCAATATAACCAAACAGTTTGATGGCGCTATGGCGTCGCAATTTTACCCCGGCATGTCAGTTCTTTATGCCGGATCGTACGATATACTTGGATTCAACTCGTTCCTTGGTGTACAGCCATTTATCGCGCTTTTTGCTTTGCTAGCGTTGTTCTTGTTTACAAAGAAGATATTTGGCTTCCCGACAGCTTTTATTGCAACACTTCTTTACGGGATAAATATTATTACAATCTGGTTTGGGAGGTACCCTGTTTCAGAACCGCTCACTGTTTTATTACTCGGTGGTTCGTTTTACATTTTCATTCGGTTTATTGAAACGGAGGATTCACTCTTCTCTGCCTGGGGTGGGCTGCTGGGGGCTGCCGCTCTGATGACACGCCCGGATGCAGCAGTGGCTATTGTTGTGATGTTTGCCTATGGCTATTACAGGAAATTCTTTGATCTCACCTTAAAAAAAGAATGGCTGTATTATGCTACTCTTTTTGCCGGGTTACTTTTTTCATTCGTCTACGCATTTTTCTTCACAGGTGGATATATGCATGGTGTTTTCCTGTCGTTTCTTGGTGTAAGCCTGCGCAAGGAGAACGCGTTACTTAAAGCATCCCTGATGGTATGCCTGCTGCTCATTGCCGCATTCCTTGCCTGGAAAATCATCGACAAAAGAAAAGAAATCAGGAAATGGCTGGGTAAGTTGAACCTGCCGATGAGGTTTCTACCAACAGTCCTGGCGGGGCTGGTTCTCGCACTGATTATCTTTCAGTTGATGATTCGCCCGGCGCGCCCGTTTGCGTTTCTCTCCCCGCAGGATAATTCATTGCTCCGCCTTGGATGGTACTTTGCGCCACTTGGCCTTGGGTGGGAATACCTTCAAACACTCTCACCTTTACTGAA
>JAFGBY010000087.1 GCA_016932915.1 Acidobacteriota bacterium
TGCGAATTACAGTAGTGTGCTCAATATTGCCGGCCCCCGAGAAACTCCAAATACCTCTTTCAAGTTGCTAAGTGCCCCCAAACGCAAAAAAGGCTTAGCTAACAAACGTTAACTAAGCCTTTGATTTTATTGGTGGGCCATCGGGGAATCGAACCCAGAACCTACTGATTAAGAGTCAGTTGCTCTGCCAATTGAGCTAATGGCCCACCCTAATTCTGATCTCTGGTGCACCTGGCAGGATTCGAACCCGCGACCTTCGGATCCGGAATCCGACGCTCTATCCATCTGAGCTACAGGTGCCGAAAAACTTTAAAGATCAATAATCTTAAAACTCTGGGGTGAGTGAAGGGATTTGAACCCCCGACCTCCTGGGCCACAACCAGGCGCTCTAACCAACTGAGCTACACTCACCGCATAATATATGGCACGCCTGAGAGGATTCGAACCTCTGACCTACGGATTAGAAGTCCGTTGCTCTATCCAGCTGAGCTACAGGCGCATATTTTCAAATCACACAGGTTTCATAGTATGCGAAAAAGTGTTCCGTTTGTCAAGACAGATACTTAAAACATACAAGATATTTTATGGCATTTTCTCAGGAGACCAAATTCCCGATAAGCCTTACATTTCCTTGAGTTTTTTATAATATTCCGGGTCTTCAAAATCGACAGATTTCGAATATTGCTCATTCATCTGCTTTAAAAGCTTCTTTTCCTGCGCTGACGGTTTATTCGGGGTAAAGACCCTGATCTTTACGTACAGGTCGCCAGAACCAGATCCACGCAATTTAGGCAAACCTTTACTCTTTAACCTGAATACAGTTTCGCTCTGCGTACCGGCGGGAATCTTGAGGTTTGCTTTGCCATTTAAAGTTGGCACAGCTATTGATGTTCCCAACACCGCCTGGGGGTAAGTAATCGGAAGCTCACAATGAATATCACTTCCATCCCGTTCAAAAAGCTCATGTTTACTTATATTTACTACTATATATAAATCACCACGGGGTCCGCCTTTTTCACCAGCGTTGCCCTCGCCGGACATCCTGATTCGCATCCCGTTATCTATACCGGCAGGGATGGAAACCTTCAGAGATTTCTCTTGTTCGGAAAGGCCTTTCCCTTTACACGCCTTGCATGGATTCTTGATAATCTCACCCGTTGCGCCACAGTGGGTACAAGGTCTCGAAACCGCAAAGAAACCCTGGCGGATATTCATCTGCCCTGTTCCACCGCATGTGGGACAAACCTGGGCAATCGAACCTTTCTCAGCCCCGGTACCGTTACATTCATCGCAATTCTCAAGCCGTGGATATTTAATTTTTGTCTCAATTCCGTCAGCTGCATCCTTGAAATCAATCTCAAGATCGAATCTCAGGTCCGAACCTCTGCGCCTTTTATCACGCGGGCGCCTGGAACCAAAAATATCCCCAAATCCAAAGAAATCGCTGAGAATATCTGAAAAATCGGTGAAGATAGATGCGTCATAGCCACCCATGCCATTGCCCATCCGCAATCCGTCATGCCCAAAGCGATCATAACGGCTTCGTTTTTCCGCATCAATCAATACAGAATAAGCTTCGGTTATTTCCTTGAATTTTTCCTCGGCTTCCGATTGGTTATCGGGGTTTTTATCAGGATGATATTTCAGAGCAAGGGCGCGGTATGCTTTCTTCAGTTCCTGGTCAGTTACATCCCGTGAGACACCCAGCACTTCATAGTAATCTCTTTTCATTTTAGTATCCATTTAATATCCATCCGGTCTGCTATATCAATCTCTGGAGTCCAAATCTCTTTGAGTTTCTCCCGAGTTTTCTTCATCATCTTCTTTATCGGACTGTTTTGCCTGTTTTTTACCGGTTTCTTTTTCGTCTTTCTTAGCATCAGCGGCTGCCTGCTTCTTTTTGGCTTCACTCTCAGTTTTCAGTTTTTCCTTTGCCTCGGCAAGTTCTGTCTCGTCCATTGCAACTGATACTTTCACCTTTGCCGGCCTCAAAAGCCTGTCTTTATAAAAATAGCCTTTTATAAACTCTTCAAGTATGGTCTGATCTTCATGTTCTGATGACGGTTCAGTGGACATTGCCTCATGATAACGCGGGTCAAACTTCTTTCCGTCGGCGCTGATCTGCTCCACTCCGAATGTCCTCATTACTTCCAGAAGCTGCTGGTAAATCATCTTAATACCGGTCAGCAGCTGATCGTGTGTTGAATCTGATGCATTCATCGCCCGCTCAAAATTATCAATTACAGGAAGGAACGCTGAGAGGATATCGCTGGTCAGTATTTCCCTGTTTTCTTCTCTTTCACGGCGGGTTCTTTTTATATAATTATCATAATCAGCGGCCATGCGAAGCAGCTGGTCTTTAACTTCATCACGTTCTTTTATTATCGATTCAATTTCTTCAGGTGACAACATAAGCAGATATTCAGAGGTATCATCATTTTCTTCTTCATTTTCTCCCAGGAATTCGGCATCATCAACTTTAGCTTCAATAATATCGCCTTCAGCAGATTCTTCATCCGCCTGCATTTCCTCTAAATCCTTCTCGTCAAGTTCATCCCGAATTTCATCAAACCCGGAATTGTCTTTTTTGTCCTTTTTATCAGTCATAATACCCTTCTAAAAACCACTCTTCGCTAATAAGTTATTAATTAGTTTAGTACTGTAATATACAACGCCCAGGGCTGAATAGTAGTCCATTCGTTTTGGACCCAGAACCGCAATACTCCCCAATACTTTTTCCCCTTGCCCATAGGGTGCCGAAACAATACTGAAATTCTTCAGAGTATCAATTTCGTTCTCATTTCCGATGATAACATTCAATCCATCAGTATTCAAACACCTTGCGAGTAACTCATACAGTTTTGTCTTGTCTTCGAATGTCCGGTAAATCTCTAAAAGCTGGTCATATTTTTCCTGATTGATGCTCTGGATCACCCGGTCGGTGCCTGAATGGTATATTTCTATTGAATCTTCAGCGCTATGTTCGAGGCTTTTACGGCTTAACTCCAGCGCCTCGGATAAAAGTATATCATATCTGTTTTTCTGCTCTGCAAGCATAGCTTTTACTGTTGTCAGCATTTCATGTATGGACATTCCCTGGAATTTTTCCCTTACAATATTTGAAAGTCTGTCCAGCTGATCCTGTGTATACTCGGATTCAACATCAATCAGCTTGTTTTGAACCCTGCCTTCATTGCTGACAAAAACTGCTATAACTTTTTCTTTATTAATTTTTACAAATTTAAGATTGCGGATTTTAATCTCATCAAACCGCGGTAGAAGCACCATACCGATATTACCGGTGAAATTTGAAAGTATAGTCGGCAAAGCCTGGAAAAATGTGGGGGAATCACCTGTAATGTTTTTAAGTTCCGATTCAATCTCCCGTTGCATGGGAAAACTGAACCTGTGACTGTTTATAATATCGCCTACCATGAGCCTATACGCTTTATCACTTGGGACTCTTCCGGCGGAAACATGGGGCTGCTCAAGAAGGCCCAGCTCTTCCAGGTCAGCCATAACATTCCTTATCGTAGCAGAACTGAGGCTTTCATCAGCATACTGCTTGGAGATAAATCTCGAACCAACAGGGATCCCGCTCTCGCTGTAGGCCCTGATAATAAAATACAATATGCCTTTTTGTCTTTGGTCGAGGTAGTCTTTCTCAGCCATATCGTATACCGGTTAAAATAGGCCTGCCCCGGAAACCGGGGCAATGACCCAATATTTCATATTAATACATCGGCGGTTGCGCAGGCATCGCCGGCATATTATCTTCTTTCGGAATATCATTAACCAGAGCTTCGGTGGTCAGCATTAAACCGGCAATAGAACTTGCATTCTGGATAGCCGCTTTAACAACCTTTGCCGGGTCAATAACGCCGGCTTTAACCATATCTTCATATTTTTCTGTCTGTGCGTTAAAACCGAAGTTCTGTTCTTTATTTCTAACTTCACTTACAACAACGCTGCCTTCCCAACCGGCATTTTCGGAGATCTGGCGAATTGGCTCTTCAAGAGCGCGTTTAATAATGTTCACGCCAACCTGCTGTTCGGTGGGGACTTTCAACTCTTCGAGAGATTTTGAAGCCCTGAGCAGTGCAACGCCGCCGCCGGGAACGATACCGCCCTCAACTGCCGCTTTTGTAGCATGCATAGCATCTTCTACTCTTGCTTTTTTCTCTTTCATTTCGGTCTCGGTTGCAGCGCCAACATTGATAACCGCAACACCACCGACCAATTTAGCCAGTCTCTCTTGTAGTTTTTCACGGTCGTAATCTGAGGTGGTTTCTGCGATCTGAGAGCGGATCTGTTTTACACGGCCTTCGATATCAGCAGTGGAACCGGCGCCTTCAATAATTGTTGTCTCATCTTTGGTAATTGTGATGGTTTTCGCTTCACCAAGGTCTTCCAGGGTGATATTTTCGAGTTTGATACCGAGGTCTTCACTGATAACTTTACCACCGGTAAGAATAGCGATATCTTCGAGCATAGCTTTTCTTCTGTCGCCAAACCCAGGAGCTTTAACAGCGCTGACATTCAGGATACCGCGGAGTTTGTTAAGTACTAATGTAGCAAGCGCTTCGCCTTCAACATCTTCAGCAATAATCAACATAGCACGGCCAAGTTTTGCAACCTGTTCGAGAATAGGAAGAAGGTCACGCATGTTCGATATCTTTTTCTCATGCAGAAGGATTAACGGTTTATCAATATTAGCCGACATTCTTTCTGGGTCAGTTACAAAGTAGGGAGAAAGGTAACCGCGGTCAAACTGCATACCTTCAACAACTTCGAGGAAGGTCTCCATTCCCTTTGCTTCTTCAACAGTGATAACGCCGTCTTTACCAACTTTTTCCATAGCTTCGGCAATGATTTTTCCAATCTGGGAATCGTTGTTTGCAGAAACGGTACCGATATTGGCAATAGAATCACCTTTAACAGGCATCGCGATTGTATCAATAAAGCTTACAACTTTTTCTACTGCTGCGTCTATACCGCGTTTAATATCCATCGGGTTTGCGCCTGCGGTAACGTTCTTGGAACCTTCGCCGTAGATAGCCTGTGCCAGAACAGTCGCAGTAGTGGTGCCGTCACCGGCGATTTCGGATGTCTTTGAAGCAACTTCTTTAACAAGCTGAGCTCCCATGTTCTCCTGGGGGTCTTCCAGTTCGATCTCCTTGGCAACTGTAACACCGTCCTTGGTGATCAGCGGAGAACCGAATTTTTTATCCAATATAACGTTACGGCCTTTCGGTCCGAGTGTAACCTTTACTGTGTTAGCCAGCTGATTCACGCCTTCGAGCAGTTTCTGACGTGCTTTCAGCGCATAAATAATCTCTTTCGCCATTTCTTCAACTCCTTACCAGTTTTTACTTAATAATTGCGAGTACGTCTTCTTCTTTAATGAAGATGTATTCATCATCATCGATTTTGATCTCAGTGCCGCTATATTTTCCAAGCAATATCTTATCGCCTTTTTTAACGGTGAGAGGTCTGATGGAACCGTCTTTCATAAGTTTGCCTTCGCCGATTTCAACAACTTCCGCTTCCTGCGGTTTCTCTTTTGCGGTATCAGGAATAATGATCCCGCCTTTAACTTCATCTTTAGCATCAAGCCGTTTAGCAAGAATTCTGTCATACAATGGTTTAATATTCATTTTCAATTCTCCTTAACCAATAATCAGAGTGCCAATAAAACCAAAATTCAATCTTTGTTAGCACTCGTACCTTACGAGTGCTAATATAATAAGACGATTTTTATCTGTCAAGTATTTCACAAAAATTTTATTTAAATTTATTTAAAAAAAAGTGATTACAAACTAAATCATTGAAAAGAAAGTAAAAAAGATTAGAATAAATCCGAGGTGTAAAAATGAGCAGCCAGAGAATGGATAAAATATCATCACTGATACAAGCAACTCTGAGTGAGATCATCGCAAGAGAGGTAAAGGACCCACGTATCGAATGGGCTACTATTACAAGGGTCAAGGTTTCTCCTGACCTTCGGACAGCAAGGATATCAATAAGCACTATAAAGGATCAGGAACACCTCACTAATATGATTATTGCGTTGAATAAAATGAGAGGTTTCCTGCAGAACCGGTTGAATGATTCAATACGGATGAAATATATCCCGGTACTCCATTTTTATCCTGATAAGAATATACCGTACGCTTTCGAAATTATGGAGAAAATCTCGGAAGTAGTACCAGAAATAATAAAATTTGATGAAGAAGACGAACAAGAACTGGATGGAGAATGATATCCTGCCGGTTATCAGGGCGATAGAACAAAACGATTCATTTTTTCTTCTTACCCATACAA
>JAFGBY010000088.1 GCA_016932915.1 Acidobacteriota bacterium
GTTTATCGCTATCCCCGTGGCCGGGAAGATCGATACTGATAACTTTGAATTTTGATTTAAAGAACTCCACCTGGTTGTTCCAGAAATCTTTATTACATGTCCAGCAATGGACAAATACCAGGGTATTCGCTCCATCACCCTCGATATCATAAACCACTTTTCCTGTTTGAAATTCTACGGATTTCTCAGTTCCGATTGCTATTATTGAAAAGACCTGTAATAAGAAGAGAATTAATGCAAATAATGTTAGTCCTTTTTTAATCATAGTCATCTCCTGTTTGGTTTTAATGATTATAAAGTAAAAGAGATTTAATATAAACTAAAACTGGATCCGTTTTCATTTACAGGTTTAAAAAAACCGGGCGAATGACTCGCCCGGGAGAGTAATCTATATAACTATTGGTTTTATTCTTTTTCAGGTTCCCATTTGAGGATTGGGGTTCTCGCAGCGGTAACTTCATCCAGCCTTCCAACTACCGTATTATGAGGCGCTTCCGTGCATTTTTCCGGTTCTTTCTCTGCTTCCTGCGCGATTTGAATCATCGCTTCTATGAAGCCGTCCAGCTCCTGTTTCGATTCCGACTCGGTCGGCTCGATCATCAGAGCGCCATGGACGATTAATGGGAAATAAATAGTAGGCGGATGATATCCGAGGTCAAGCAGTCTTTTTGCGATATCCTTTGTCGTAACGCCGAATTTCTCCTGGATCTTATCGCTGAATATAATCTCGTGAAGCGTCGACGTTTCATAGGGCAGATCATAATACTTCGACAGTTTTTTCCGGATGTAATTGGCATTCGCAACAGCGTGCTCTGTTGACTCCTTAAGGCCATCAGAACCGCAGCTGAGAATATATGTATATGCCCTCACCAGAATAGCGAAATTGCTGTTGAACGAGCGTACGCGTCCGATGCTTTTTTCGGGATTGTAATCCAGGTAGAATTCACCTTTGTCGTTCTTTTCTATTACCGGTTTCGGGATGTAAGGTGCTAGGTGTTTTGCAACTGCAACCGGGCCGGAACCAGGCCCTCCTCCGCCATGAGGCGTTGAGAAGGTTTTATGAAGGTTCAGGTGAAGAACGTCAACTCCGCTTTTGCCCGGTTTCATGATTCCCATAAGGGCGTTCATATTTGCGCCGTCCATGTAAACCTGGCCGCCCACTTTATGAACCATCTCGCAGATCTTCTTGATATTTTTCTCAAAAACGCCGAGTGTATTCGGGTTTGTAAGCATCAACGCTGCAACGTCCTTATCAAGTGCGGCTTCCAGGTCAGAAAGGCTCAGCATTCCTTCGCTGTTGGATTTAAGTTCTACGGCTTCATATCCACAGATCGCGGCGCTCGCCGGGTTGGTACCATGAGCGGAATCGGGAATCAGTACTTTCTTACGTGGATTTCCCTGGTCTTCCAGGTATCTACGGATTAGCATCATCCCAACCAGTTCGCCGTGCGCTCCGGCAGCAGGATGTAATGAAACCCTTGAAAAGCCTGTGATTTCCATCAGGGCTTTCTCGAGGTTGTACATCAATTCCAACGCTCCCTGGCTGATTGAATACGGCTGATATGGATGGGCATCCGCAAAGCCGGGTAAACTCGATGTAATCTCGTTGATTTTCGGGTTGTATTTCATCGTGCACGAACCGAGCGGGTAAAGACCGTAATCAACCGCATAGTTCCAGAGTGATATTTTCGTGAAATGGCGTATTACATCCACTTCGCTGACCTCTGGCAGGCCGATTTTGCCTTCGCGGAGGAATTTTTTATCTATGGTTTTTGCCGGGTCGGCTTTAGGTACGTCCAGTTTTGGTAACGAATAACCTTTTGCTCCTTCGCGGCTTTTCTCGAAGATTAGATCTTCCTTGAATGAAAGTCCTCTCATTCCTTTTATCATAAGGCACCTCCGAGTTCCGCTGCCAGCCGATCGATCTGTTCCTTCGTATTCAACTCGGTAAAAGCCATCAATATCTGGTTTTCGCGTTCCGGGTAGTAATAAATAAGCGGGAAACCGGCAATGATTTTTTTCTCGGTCAGTTTTTCCACGATATCCTTGCCGTTTTTGCCCACATCGACAACAAATTCATTGAAGTAGGGGCCGGAATGGGGGAATTTAACTTTCCCGGTTTTCTCCAGAGCCTGATGAGCGTAAACCGCTTTAGAATGGCAGTGCTCTGCAACTTCCTTTACGCCTGCTTCACCGATAGTGCTCATATGTATCGCTGCCATGGTAGCGCACAGAGCCTCATTCGTGCAGATGTTAGAAGTCGCTTTTTCTCGCCTGATATGTTGCTCTCTGGTGGAGAGGGTGATGACAAAACCACGCTGATCGCGATTATCTTTAGTCATACCAATCAACCTGCCGGGCAGCTGGCGTTTAAGGTCATCCGTCGTCGCGATAAAGCCGAGATACGGTCCACCGTAGTTCAATTTGTTGCCCATGGATTGCGCTTCACCGACAACTATATCGACACCGAATGCTCCAGGCGCTTTCAACATACCGAGGGAATAGACCTCGGTGATGATCTGGCCGAAAAGGATTTTCTTTTCTTTTGCCGCTCCGGCAATTGCTTCGATGTTTTCAATAACTCCGAAGAAATTTGGAGATTGAGCCATTATAATCGCCGTGCTGTCATCAGCCGCATTTTTCAGAGCGTTCATATCAGTGCTGCCGTCCGCCTGGAGCGGTACAGTTACTATTTCAATCGGAAGATTCCAGAGGTATGTTTTAACCGTTTCCAGGTATTCCGGATGGATTCCTTCCGACATTACTATCTTGTTTTTCTTTCTTTGAATACGATCAGCCATCAAAACGGCTTCGGCTGTTGCGGAGGCTCCGTCGTAAAGAGAAGCATTCGCTATTTCCATGCCGGTGAGATGGCACATCATTGTTTGATACTCGAACATAGCAAGGAGTGTTCCCTGGCTAACTTCGGGTTGATAAGGAGTATATGCTGTATAGAACTCCGCCCGGGATATTAGACTGCCGACTGTAGTCGGGACGTAATGATTATATGCACCCGCGCCCAGGAAGGAGCTGTATTTAGATACTCCCGCTGTTTTATCTGATAAATTCCGTAAAATATCGAGAACCTCGACCTCTGATTTTCCTTCAGGTAGGTCAAGAGGTTTAGTGAGCCTTAGCTCTTCCGGTATTACTTTAAAGAGTTCATCAACACTTCCAACCCCGATTTCTTTGAGTATCTCATCAAATTCTTTTCCAGAGTTAGGAAGGTATTTCACTCTTTCTGATCCTCCACAAATTTCTCGTATGTTTTACTGTTCATCAATTCTTCGAGCTGGCTTTCATCCTTGATAGCTATTTTTATCATCCAGCCGTCTTCGTGTGGGCTGGAGTTAACCAGCTCCGGGCTGTTCTCGAGGTCTTCATTAATTGCTAAGATTTCTCCGTCAACGGGCATATAGAGATCGGAAACCGCTTTAACCGATTCGATTGTGCCGAATGTTTCACCCTTGCTGAAGGTGTCGCCTGGTTCAGGGAGTTCAACAAAAACGATATCGCCAAGCTGTTCAGCGGCGAAGTCGGTAATCCCACAGACCCCTTCCAGGCCGTCAACATCCAACCATTCATGTTCATCTGTGAAAAGATAATTTGCTGGGTACATAATTCATTACTCCTTTTACTTATTTCTCTCTTTTATAAAAAGGTGTTTCCACTACTTTAGCTTTTAGTTCTTTACCTCTGATACCAACTTTAAATTCAGTTCCGATTTCTGTCAATTCAATTGGCAGATATGCGAGGCCGATATTTCTCTTGAGGTAAGGAGCGAAACTGCCGCTGGAGATATATCCTATCTCTTTACCGTTATCGACAACAGGGTAGCCGTGCCTGGCGATTCCTTTGTCGACCATTTCGAATCCCACTAGCATCCGTTTAAGGCCTTCCTCTTTCTGTTTCAGTAATACATCGCGGCCGTTGAAATCGCCTTTTTTAAGTTTGCAAATCCAGCCCAAGTCAGCTTCAAGAACAGTTGTAGTATCGTCAATGTCGTTGCCGTACAAGGCCATTTTTGCTTCCAGGCGTAGCGTATCACGCGCGCCCAAGCCGGCAGGCTGAAGTCCGTATTTTTCACCTTCCTTCATCATGGCCTGCCAGATTTTTACTGCATCTTCTGGTTTGCAGTAAACTTCAAAACCATCTTCACCTGTGTAACCGGTACGCGAAACTATACATTCCGCTCCCTCGACTTTGCCTTCAGTAAACCAGTAATATTTTATTGCGTCCAGGTCTACATCGGTAAGGGGAGTCAGGATCGCTTGCGCTTTCGGTCCCTGGATGGCTATCTGTGCGTATTTATCTGAGAGGTTGGTTACTTTAACATCAAAGCCATCAGTATTTTTCTGGCACCATGCAAAATCTTTATCAGTATTGGAAGCATTAACGACTAGCAGGTAATGATTTTCGTCATATTTATAAATGAGCATGTCGTCAACGAATGTACCATTTGTATATGTAAGTGCAGTATAATGGATCTGACCGTCTGCCAGTTTAGCCACATTATTTGAGGATATTTTCTGCAAGTAGGGGAGGGCATCCGGCCCTTTTACTTCTATCTCACCCATATGGCTTACATCAAAAATGCCCGCGGCAGTTCTAACTGCCATGTGTTCTTCTATAACTCCTGCATATTGTACAGGCATCTCAAATCCCGCAAAGGGGACAAGTCTGCCTCCATGTTTCCTGTGTTCTGAATTAAGAGGAGTTTTCTTTATATTTTCGGTCATCGTTCTATCCTTTAGGTAAAATTACTAGAAATTTAAGTTAACATCAGGTGTATGAAAGTCAAGGTGTTCTAAATCTACGGAATAAAAAAATGAGACAAGTTAATTACTTGATTATAAAAAATTTACGGCGGAAGGTTAGGGTTTTCTCTCGTTTGCCATAACCAATTAACCGTTTTTCCACTTGTCATAAAGGAAAATGTAATCACGAATCAGGCGTTCAGGTTTAATTCCGATTATCCTTGAGATATGAGTGAGGAAACCGCGTAAATAAGGCTTTGCGGGGAGTAAATCGAACTCCTCGTTTTCAATCGCCAGGAGTATCTGTACTTTAATTTTTGTTTCCTGGCTGATTTGATCAAGCGTGATATTTTTATGCTTCCGGAGCTTCTCAATTGTTTTTCCCCTGAACGGTTCTTCATCGTCAAGGTTTGGCAGAGGCCCCTCTATTTTTTCAGGTTTAGGTTTGTCATCCGTTTTTTCATCAGGCGCGATTGTTACGGTGTGTCTTTTTTCGTCTACTTCTTCTTCTATCTTTTTATAGGTCTTTATCGGTATTACGCCTTCAATATCTGTAATAGGTACAATTTCTTTTGATTGTAGTTCCTCGTCGTATTTTTCCCGTTTTGTCCCTTCAGAGAGTATCTGGTAAGCAAGCTCGATTTCCTGTATTTTCTCTGAAAGCATATGCGGAGAGAAAAGGCCGTAGATAGAGTTGCTTTCCTCAGAGAATATTTTTTTAAGGCGTTGGTAACTTTCTACAACCTCGGTTTTTGTTGCATCCGGTTTGATGTTTAAGATATCGTAATAATTATTCATTTTTATTAGTTCTTCATATCCATCAGGTTTATAGCTATGTTGTTGAAAGCACGGGTTGCAACGGAAAGTTGTTTATCCGAGATCAGGAGCTGACGTTTTTTATTTGCCTGCCAGATGCTTTCTTCATAGTCGACCGCTCCGATATATGAGAGGTTCACATTGAATTGTCGTTTGCATAAAAACGTAATTGAAGCCCCGATGTCTTTGTCTTCAAGCAGCCTGGTGTTGTTGATGATAAGCGAGGGGCGGTAGTTCTTGATGATAGTGCTGAGTTTTTCCGATATTTTTGGGTTTTCATCATTATAGAAGTCAATGATATCACGCATATCTTTTAAGTCTTGCCGAGAGGGGCTTAAAATCACTTCGCTTATATGTTTTGCTTCCTTTGCCTTTATTTCCTGGGAAATCCTGGATGCTAAGATCCTTTTGAAAAGAGAATAAAAAGATTCAATTGATAGAGGGGTCGGTTCAATAACGTAAACTGGCGTATCCGACCGGGACATAACATTGATTATCTGCGGATCCCATCCAGGCGCCATGTCAACGAGTATGTAATTAAAATCCAAGTCTTCAAAAATATCCGTCCAGTCCAGTTCATAAAGAGCAGTAAGATCATTTTTATCGATATACCTGTTTCCAGGCACAATCATCATGTTGGCGATATCAGTCTGCTGTATTGGGAGAGTCGATTTTTCTCCGTTTGGCATCAGTTGATCGGTCATTGTAAAAGTCTGAAAGAAAGTGTGCAGATTCGGAGATGTGAAATTTGCATCTACCAATAAGACTTTTTTACCCTGTTCTGCGATTGCTGTCCCCAGGTTAGCGGTAACGAAAGTTTTTCCCGTCCCTCCTTTACCTGAGAGAATAAAAAATATCTGTGTGTCCTTTTTCTGTTTTTTTACGGACTTTGACGGCATACTATCTATTTAATCGGTGTTTCATAAACGCGTTGGCGTTTGTAAATGCGTCCACCTATCTGTGAATCGAACTGGTTTATCGCATCATTATCTTCCAGATTCCATCCGATTTCCCCCCATTCATAGCCATTTCTTAAGCCATTTTTCTCAGTTTCTTCAAATACTACCAATGGGATACCGGTATTTCGGTACTCTTTCAGGAAACCAAAAATCAGTGAGCGACAGCTTTTTATTCTCTTCTTGTACCAGAGGAGTTTAAATAGCCCGAACGGGAATAGCTTGCCTTTTACTTTTATTAGGGCTTCATTGATATCAGGTACTGTGATACCTAAGCCGACCGGCTTTCCTTTTACTTCTGCGATGAGTATCAGTTCAGGATCATAGATTTGTTTCAGCATAGCATAGGCATCATCCATTTCTTCGCTTGTCATTGGGACAAATCCCCAGTTCAATTCCCATGCTTTATTATATAAATCTTTAATTATTGCTACATCTCTGTTGAGGTTTTTAGTATCGAGTGGACGGACGTTAACTTTTGTCCTGCGCCTTGCGATATCCGCAATCCGTTTAATACGTGGCGGTATTCCAACTTTACTGTCTTTATAAAAGCTAAGCATATCTTTTGCTTTTTTCAGTCCGTAATTCTCCATAAGCTCTTTATAGTACGGAGGATTGTAAGGCATCATTAATTTAGGAGGATGTTCATAACCTTCAATGAGCACACCGAATATATCATTTTGGCTGGGGCTCATGGGGCCTCTTAAAGCATCTTTCCCTTTGGATTTGACCCATTCTTTTGCTGCGTCCAGGAGCTGCTGTGTTACATCATCATCATTTATAGACTCGAAAAACCCGAAGAATCCTATTTTATCTTTATGGAACTCGTTATGACGATCATCAACTAAACCAGCCACTCGGCCGACTATTTCACCATCTCTATACGCCAGGAAAGCCTGGTAATCTGCATGCTTCCAGAAAGGATTTTTATCACGGTTAAATAATTTCTTCTGTTCAGAAATCAACGGAGGAACCCAGTTTTCATAATCCTTATATAACTTGAAGGGAAACATTATAAATTTCTTAAGGTCATTATTATCCTTAACTTCTTTGATGGTAACAATACCAGCCATTTTTACGCTCCTTTATGATTCTAAAATCTTAATAAATGATAGCATAAGTTTAATTTAATTCCAGATTGTGCTTTGATTTTATTATCTCTTGCACTTTTTGCATAAGCTCGGCGGCATCCTCACGTTTAAGCCCCTCGGTCTTAACCGGGTCATGGAAAATCACCTCAACTTCGCCGGGATTCAGTAAAAATCCACCTTTCTGTTGAATCTCAAAAAGACCATTTATCGTCATCGGTACAATTGGGATTCCTGTTTCAATAGCGATTATGAAACCGCCTCTTTTAAATCTTCCGATTTTACCATCGCGTGTTCTTGTCCCCTCGGGCATTATAACAATAGAGAGATGTTTTTTCTTTTTTATAAATTTGATTGCTTTATCCATCGCCTGATAGATACTTTTAGACCTGCCGCTTCCTCTCTCGGATGGTATAGGTATCATCTGAACCGCTTTTAGCGCCCATCCATAGAATGGCCATTTAAAATGAGATGCCTTTTCTATTCCACGTCCGATATGCGGAAACGAGGCGTAGATGACAAATGTATCGAGCAGGTTTGTATGATTTGCCATAAAAATATATCGTTGTTTCCTGTCCAGTTTCTCCACTCCCTGTACATTCCGATGAACCCGAACAATAAAAACCATAAACTTGCATCCGTATTTGAGAATCGGGTCGTATATTTTTATCGGGAGGAATAATGAAGAGAGAATAAGAGTTAAACACCAGAGGATCAGGTATAATCCTCCAAAAAACCAGGTAAAAAGAGAACTTATTACTAGAAAGATTTTTTTCATATTAATACGCTCAGTTTTTTAGGTAATACTTGTGCTTTAAGCGGAGTTTTTCCCAGGATTTCTCCATCAGCCAGGATACTCAAGCCTGCCGGTGATTTAATTTCCAGGGTTTTCCCGGTTAAATATGTAATTTCTTTTACATCTATATGGGTTCCCTTGAAGATTTTAGGAAAGGAATTCAGTAATTTCAGACGGCCTGCATCATTGAGCATCACCACATCCAGTTTGCCGTCATCCACCTGAGCCCTGGGCGCCATCATCATTTCGCCGCCGGTATATTTAGAGTTGCATATCGATATAAAATTATTGTTAGCTTCGTATGGTTTTCCATCGAGTTCCATGACAATAGCATCTTTTTTAAGAGGGATTATCTGTAATAGAACTCCTATAGTATAACCGAACGAACGGAACATCCTGAAATGTTTAAGCCGCATTTCTGCGACGCGAGATACAAAACCTGTACCCAGGATATTGATATAGTAGGCTGTCTCCTGCCCATTATTACCCTGGTATGTATACTCGATCATATCGATGTTTCTGATCTTTCCGTTTATTATTCTGTCGATAGCCTCATCCGAGGTGACGATATCAAAATCCCGCAGGAATGAATTTCCGCTGCCAGATGGAATAAACGAAAGAGCCGGTTTTTTTGTGGTTTTAGCCTGCATCATCCCGTTTACGACTTCGAATGCAGTACCGTCTCCCCCTAATGTAATCAAGAGATTGTACCCTGATTCTGTTGCTTCTTTCGCTTTTCTGACTGGGTCTCCAGCTTGTTCTGAAATTATCAAGTCCAGGTTATTAAAATGAGACGACAGGTTATCATATATATCTTTGTAGATTTTCTTACCGGTGTTATATCCTGCGGCTGGATTAACTATAAGTGCGGCTTTTTCTATCTGCATGAAAAATTCCCCCGTAAAACGTCAAATGATATCAAAAGAGGTGATATTTTCCAGTGTTGATACTATCAAATACGAAAAACTGTTTTCGGCTTGATTTTACCCTCTGCCAGTAAACCAATACCGATCAGGATATTATTATAAAACACCCGGATATAATCATTTTCTTCCGGTTCGTAAAGTTCTTTCATCTCTGCTGTAGGTTCGGTTATGTGAATACCTTCAGCGTCAATTTCGATACCGTTGAAGAATTGAGATATTAGAGTTTCATCGAACAACTCTGATGATTTGAATTGATTTAGTACATCTTCCATGGGCAACAAAATACCCGAAGAAATCAAATCGGTCTCCCCTGATGTTATTTTTTCCAACCTGGCTGCATGCTCTATCGAAAAAGATCCTGCTCCTGTTCTTCTTAAGGATTCCAGATGCGCACCGCAGCCGATTATTTTACCCAGGTCATGGGCTATGGAGCGAATATATGTCCCGGGCGAGCAGAGGATATCGAGCTCGATTGTATCTTTCCCGGTTTTAAGAAGGTCATTTTTGTAGATTGTAACTTCCCGCGTTTTAACTTCAGGATTTTTACCCGAACGGGCATACTTATATAAAGGTTTGCCGTTCAATTTAATTGCCGAGAACAGGGGAGGAGTCTGTACAATTTTTCCTGAAAATTGGGAAAGGGCATCCTCTACCTGTTGTTTATCCAGTATGATATCAATTTTTTCAGAAGCCGGTTCACCGGTGCAATCATATGTATCGGTACTGAAGCCGAATCTGATTACCGCATGGTATCTTTTTTTCGATTGCGAGAGGTAACTATGAAGCCGATTAGCTTTCCCAAGCATCACCGGAAGCAGCCCTGTTGCCAGGGGATCAAGTGTTCCGAGGTGGCCGGTTTTCGTACCACGAAAACGGGAACGCAATGTTTGTACTATTTTATGCGAGGTCAAGCCGGTGTCTTTATCGATCAGTAATATCCCGTTCAATATTATTCTCCCCGGTGTAAAGCAGTGGATATTTCTTTTATTAGAAGTGATTTTGCTTCTGCAACCGTATGTTCAATTGTACATCCAGCTGCGAATTTATGGCCTCCACCATTGTGTTTCTCAGCAACCTGCTGGACATCGATTCTGCCCCTGGAACGCAAAGAGACCCGGGTTACGTTTTTCGCGAATTCTTTAAAAAATAACGAAACTTCCTGTCCATCGATACCCTGGATATATTCCATCATCCCCTCGGTTTCATGTTCACCGATTTCCATCTGTTGAACTGTGTCGTAACTCAGTTCAATCGTGAGGATTCTGCCGTTTCCATGTTCTTCCAGAGAGGATAAAACTTTACCAAATATCCGTGCATTTTTCAGGCTATAATTTTTATATATATGTTCGGTCAATTTTTGTGGAGATGCCCCGGCTTTTACAAGTTCCGCGATTACACAAAATGTCTCCGGATCGGTGTTGGAAAAACTGAATCTTCCTGTATCCGTTATAATTGCGGTATAGAGATTTTCTGCGACATCCGGAGTTATGGTTAGCCTCATTTCGGTCAGTAGCCTGTATATCAGGATTCCGGTTGATGAAGCAGATGAATCGATATAATTGATATTACCGAAACCGGAATTATCAAGATGGTGGTCTATATTTATGATTTGTTCGGTATTTTCAAGATTGCTTACCGGGCAGCGGTCAATATTGCTTGAATCAAGGATAATAACGATATTTTTCCCTGGTGTTTCGAATTCATCAGCATTTTTCAGTTTTTCAAAACCTGGAAGAAATCGGTAAGTATCAGGAGGTGTGTCGGTATAGGAAAAAACTTTTTTACCGGTATTTTCCAGGGCGAGATGAAGGGCGAGCAGGCTACCCACCGCATCACCGTCAGGTTTTGTATGGGTA
>JAFGBY010000089.1 GCA_016932915.1 Acidobacteriota bacterium
AATGCCTTGATTATCTCTGCGCTGTCCGGAGGTGGGGGGGCGCCGGGGTCTTTGAGGGCGCCGGCGCTCTTTAGCCCGGCCAGCTCTCCACGGGCTGAGTCCTGCATCTCTTTCCGGATGCCGTCGATCGTGTCGGTCATTCGCTCAGGATAATTTTGAGCTGCGGCTTTCGAGCCAAGCGATCAACGAGTCGACCCGGTAGACCACTTTTCTAGAGATCCGGAATCTGTCCGGGACGCCTGTGCCAAGGCAATCAAGATTCGCCATAGTCCGCTCGGATATAGCGCCACCAGTGAATTTGCTGATTTCCTCCCTGGCCACGATCGCCGATGGCCAGTTTTTTTTCAAAAAGGAAAGATCCATAATATCCTCCTATATTGTTTCTAGATTCCTGCATGATCCCGTCATTACCATGCGATATACAGAGCTGTCGTAATGTAGAAATTTATTTTGAAAAATTACACCAAGGAATAAAATCGCTGTTATTTAAATTATGATATAAAATTAATCGGTTAGGAGATTGTTAATAATTGATACGGCTATGGTAATTTGTTTAAAATCTAAATCGTATTAAAATTGCTGTTTAATCTTGGGGAAAGGGTTTGAATCCGGGAATGCCCCATCTGATATATTTTTCAGCCTGTTTAATGTGTAATTTAGCAGATGTTGTATCGGGCAGTTTTAATTTTTTATGTACTTTATAGGGTGACCCTGTGGCTTGATATTCCTTCCAGGCATCCAATCGTTTCTGATACTCCTCAAGGTCGATCTTTTTGTTAATTTTGGGTTTGTTTTTCTCTTCATTTCTGTTGGGAATGTAATCATATAACAGATCGATGTCACCCTGATACTCCGGTCCGCCAGGTCCAAATTTGACAGCACCGCCTTGCTTCCTTAAATTATCAGATAAAAATATTGCAAGGTCCCGCTCTTCTTTGATCGCCAGGTAAACCGATTTCTGTAGTACCTTTTTAATCCGATCTTCTGATAACTTGGCATTTATCGAAAAAGACACCTCGATCTTTGTTTTAATGCGAGATGTTTTCAGCTCATACAAGGGTTGATAATTGCTGTTTTTAATACCCCAGCGAATCAGCAGATCGCGATGGCGGTTCTTGTATTTTTGGCTGTTTCTGCCGTATATCTCGGCGATATGTTCGGAATGCAGCCACTCGGCCTGGAATTTTTCATTCGCAGCCATAAATTCCAGGTGATAATTAAAGGCATTCTTATCGGCCTGCTGCAGCTGGGTTTCAATTATATCAGGATCATAATAAACGTCTTCTTCATCTTGAGAAACAGGCAATACATCGATCTTCATATGTTTTGAGGCCGCCATAAGCATCTCGCGACGAATTTCATCTATTTTTTGTTCGCGGTACTCGTCGTGCAGATCGTCATCAACCTTTTTCTGACCAACGGGGTAATCAGCGACCTTAAGGAGATATGCCTTAATCTTAGACCATTCTATCTGAAATACGGCCGGGTCCGGTTCAAAGTCCTTCAGCTCCCATCGTGTCAACAGTACATTCAGTTTATCCTGAACCTCGGTGTCATCTTGGCCTTTTTCTTTGGCCAGGACTTCCCACTTTGACCATTGGGTACGAAATTTTTCATTATTGACAGTATGTTCAAGCAAAAATCGCTTTGAAATATTTAATTCTCCATCATTGATAAGATTCATGATGCGCTCGATCATCATTGCTCTGCCGGGAAATCCTGCCAACCAGTCTTCAAGATCTCGTTTTATACGATCATTCTCATCATTCATACCACTGCACCATAAATTTGATTCCGGGGCGGCCATGGCCGCCCCTGTTAAAATCAATTACCGTACCATAGTTTCCAGTTGGGTTCCTTTTACTCCTTTGAGCCTGGGTGGGTACATGCTTAGGCAACTAGTTGTCAATTCACCCATTCGGTCATTACTAATGATAACCGGTATTCTTTTAAATGTTAGCAAAACATCGATAAGCTCTTCATCATCGAACGGATCATCCCAATCAGGAATACGATAGATAAAATCAAGCGAGAAAAAATTATTATCAGCATACTTAAGCGCACGCTCTATTTCTCTTTTCTCATTATCCATTATTTCCCAGCCTAGATCCAGTATTCCGTCTATAAATAAAGAACTCTCATCGTTTTCACACTTAGCTTCCAGAAGATTGAAATACGCGTTCATTTTTTCCCACAACAGGGATGTCATATCATCAATACAGCGAGAACTTGTTTCAATCTTGGTCCCGTCTTCATAAAAATATTCCAGCATGCCTCCTTTATTAAAACATCTTCGAATCTTCCTCTTCTCCATGTCACTCTCCTTCTAAATAAAATTACGCTCTTTCATTTTGCTATCTTGTTCTCTTTCCTCTCTCTCTTTCCTCGCCAGCATTCCCCCTAGTTCGACATAGGCATGGTTTCTGCGTTTGTTTTCTTCCTCAATATACGTATATTTTTGATGAATTATCTCCACCACCTCATTCATTAATGGTAGCAGTTCGCACTCAATACCTTTTGACATCGCATAATTTATTAGCTTTTTATTAAAATCAAGCAAGCGGGCTACCGGCCTGGTATACAGGAGCTTCAATTCAGGTATTACCAGTTTTGTATATTTCGTTTCGTCATTTAGTACATTCATGATCGCTGCAAGCTCATCAAACATTCCCTTCGGCAAAAGAATGCTTACCGATCCATCATTAAATAATTGTTCCATTTTTGTCGCCTCCCTCCTCTTTTACTTTATTGGCTTCCCGGCCTTCCGCCCTGGATTGTTCCAGCTTTTCGTCAAGACGCCGGACCGCTTCAACCAGGGTGTTTTCCCCCAGGTGCGAGTATCGCTCGGTCATGGCTAATGTAGAATGCCCGAGAAGCTCCTTGACCATGTATAGACTGACGCCGCTTTCCACAAGCCATGAAGCGTAAGTATGACGCAGCGTGTGGAAAACAACCTTGTCGCGCAGATCGGTGATTCCCTCGTTCAGTCCCAGGCTATTCACCGAAGTTTTGAAGGTATAGGGGATCTGGTTGAATTTTTTCCCTGTTTTACCGCTCTTATCGGTAAAGACATACTCGCTGTGTGCTTTTCGTTTCATGCTGGCAAAAAGATCCCGGATCTTGTCGGTCATGAAAGCAGCCCTGCCCTTAATGCCTTTCGGGTCCCGGATATTGATCAAACCGCGCTCGAGATCGACATCACCCCAGCGTAGGTTGAATATTTCAGAGGCCCGCAGGCCGGTCTGCAGCGAAAGCAGCGCCATATCATGAACCTGGGTATTGCGCCATCTGAGATCCTCAAGCAGCTGCGATGCCTCTTTGAAACTCAAAAAACGGGTTCTTCTGTTATCGGTCTTTTTCACCTTGACTCGTTTGGTTGGTGAATCTCCGGATACGATCCCGTCCCGCCTGGCCATATTCCATACCTGCCGGAAGGTTCCCATTACATAGTCGATCGTTCGCGGCGATTTATTGGCATCTATCAGGTTTTTCTTAACCCGTTCGAGATGGAACGGCTTAATTTTCTTTAAGGCCATATTGCCAAGAGCAGGGTTCAACCACTTTTTAAAATGCTGCTCATCTTTTTTGTATGAGGTCTGTTTCCTGTGGGCCTGTGAGTTCGGGTAATATGCATCCCGGAAATAATCGCCGAAGGTTATTGATTCCCGGATCTCTCGTTCTTCCTCTTCTTTTTCGGCCTGCCGACGTTTGTCGGCCAGTTTGCGCTTTTCCTTGAGGGTAATCGGGCCTTCTCCGGTTATATGGGCCTGTTTCAGTTTTGCCAGCTCGATCGCCGCTTTCTGGGCTGTCCAGCCCTCGGAAGCCCATCCTAAACCTTCCTCCGTGCGCTTGCCGGCCAGCTGATAGCGGATAGTAAAATATCGATCTTTCTGTATGCCGTGTTTGCGGGTTGTATGCTCTCGATACCGTACTCCCGGAAAAGTTGTTTTATGCCATTTTTCCGTCATTTTAATAACCTTTTAAAAAAATCCCCTGCAGTTATGGGGACAGCACGGGGACAAAAAATTATTCGAGGACAAAAGAAATACACATCCCTTGAAGTTTTATCCCCACCATGTCCCCACAAAATTAATGAAATAATAGTAATTGAAGTGATATAAAATAAACCTTCGAACATCATTACAAACCCATTAGAATCCCTCTACAGCTATGTTTTCATGATGTCAAGTGATTTGTTGTGATACCTATCGAATGGATACCTTCAAGAACTTAAAATCCCTTGGAACATGTTTCCGTGCGGGTTCGATTCCCGCCCCGGGCACCACTTTACAACTCCTCGTAATATTGCATATCA
>JAFGBY010000090.1 GCA_016932915.1 Acidobacteriota bacterium
AGGGTTTTTAATCCATCGCGGCTATAGAGCCTTTCGGCATAAAACTGGTCGGCAATAACACCTTTGGTTACATTTGTAACAACCTCGCGTGAAACAAGCCGTTCCCCGTCTTCTGCAAGGGATCTCTCCCTGCAGACGAATAATTTATTATTAATCCACTCCCATGAGCGCTCATTGAAATTCTTTTTTACATATTCACCGTCTGTCAGGTCAACAAGCAACTTACCCCAGGGTTTTAAAATCCTGGTTATTTCCTTTAAAACCTGAAGGTCATCCTGGAGGGTTTCAAAATAACCGAAACTGTTCCCAAGAATCAGCACATAATCAAACGAATCCGTGGGATATGGAAGTTTCCTCGCGTCTCCCTCACGGAAATTAATAAGCAGGCCTCCGCCTCGTGAGCGTTCCTTGGCCTTTTGGATAAGATAATGCGAGCGGTCGAGGCCCGCGACATTTGTATATCCCCTGGATGCCATTTCGATGCAGTGACGGCCCTGCCCACAGCAGAGATCCAGTATCTTCGCATCACTAGCCGGGTTTAAAATATCGGTAATAAGGTCGATCTCAGATTTGGTGATTTTTAGATCCTCAACAACATCACCATCCGTTTTAAGGTAAAGGGAATTAAAAATCTTATTCCACCATTCCGGTGATACATATTCTTCCAGATTTTGTACAGGGCCCAGGCTGCCGACCAAGGGTTTTCCTTTACCTTTCATTTTCTGACTTTTTTTAATGTCTTTCATTGTTTTCATTGATTGATTCTCCTTCCAGAGTCACACTCTACCCCTATATCGTCAGAAACGACAAAGAAGATTTTAAATTTATATTAATTGTTAAAACCGGATTTGACTTCATCCCCCGCAGGTAGGTAGCGGGGGATGAAATACTTTGACTATTCACCTGTGTATTCAGCTGTTACGCCGGAAAAACGGCCGTTTGTCAGCTCATGTTTCACTCCGGATTGATCGTAAAGAAACCCGGAAAAAGTACCCGAAGCAATTGAGCCATCGCCATTGTACTCAGTCACTACAACAGTGAATTCAGCAATAGTATCATCATCTCCGAAAGCGGTCAGATAATACTCATCGGCGGTATCAGGGTCATCGCCTTCCAACCACCAAACGCTCACAGTGCATTCTTCTTCATTTACTGTTGTATAGGTTCCGGTAACGGATTCTCCCGAATGACGAATCTCAAGTATTATCCCATCATCTCCGTCATTCTGTGAACCTTCGATCTTTAAAATACTTTCCGCTTCATCATAGGAGATTTCTACCGCGGCGAAATTGAACTCCTTGCCTTTAATGTTGAAGGAAATATAGCTATCGCCTTCGTCGCTGAAGATATACAGCGAGCCTAGCATTAAAAGAAGGGACATCACAATAATTGTCGAAAAGTTCAGTAAACCTTTCATGTCAACCTCCAAAAATTTGTTAGAGTTCTATTGTCGCCTATCCGTTGAATCATTCAGGAGAAGAGAATCGACCAATGTTAGACTCATAAGATACTTGACAGTTTGTGAATAAGCCCGTTTTGACATCCTGTCAAGCTGATTTTCACCTTTTAAAACAAATAAAAATTCGTCGTATTATCTTTATATTCATAGATTTATGAAACGTAAAACAGCCTAATAAGAGCAAAGCGACATTATGTCGACGATTTTTTAACTATTAAGTAATTTTAAAAATATGTCCTTTAAATACTTTATTTACTTTCAGTTACAAGCCTGAATTCTCAGAATTATACCTCAAGCATATGGGCGCGCATCATGCATATCCTTTGCGCCGTTCTTCTTCAGAAGGTAATTCCAGTAAAAATCAAGAAACCCGAGACCTTTAATTAGCCGAATGATAACCTTCGCAAAAGCGTTATATTTTATAGGTTTCGCCGATTTCTCCATTATAACCGGATCAAATTTTCCACTTTGGATAAAAGCAGCCGCCAGGTCCCTTATGGTTCTCATCTTTTTCTTAACCATACCAGATGTTTGGATTGCCATACCTTCAGTACTTGGCTTGATCATGGTGCCAAGATATTCACTGGAGATTTCTGGGCCGATTTTATCAAGATAATCTCTCAGGAAGAATGAATGAATTGCTTCCCCAAAACCGGAATGAATGATAAATCCCAGTTTTGGCAGGCCTTTCTTACCGACAAACGGTTCGAGCCATTCGAAAAACTCTTTCATCATCGCTGGCATGCTGTCTACATATAAAGGAAAAACAACCAACACGACTTCAGAGGTTTTATATATTTTATGTAAATCTTCTGCTTTCTTAAGTTGCTTTACTATATGCACTTTATAATCCACCTTACCGGCTTCTTCACATCCTTTGATAAAATGTTCTATAATTATAGAAGAATTACTCTTTTTACCCCTTGGAGAACCATTAAATATTGTTAACTGCATTTTCCACCTCCTTGACCGCATTATCTACATTCAGAACAAATCCAACCCTGGTAAAGAAATTAAGAGCTGTTCTCTTAAAATATCTTTCTATAAACTCCATATCATCTGGCGTCGCATCCCCCAGGACAACACCAATGACCGGCGATTTATCATATCTTTCTGTGTGATGCATCTCACCATCTCTTATTGACATATAAGGGTGTATCAGAGGTATCATTCTATCCATCATCCGCTTGAGCAGGCTCGAGATAAATTTCATCTTTACAGGTGATGCATATATCAGTAAATCTGAATTCATTATCGGTTTGTAAGGAATATAAGCATCATCTTTGATGACACATCTGCCAGGTGTCTTTACCCAGCAGCCGAAACAGCCAATACAGTACTTAATATCCATATCCCGTAAAATAAATTGTTCCACTTCATGCCCAGCTTTTGTCAGTGTTTTCTCAATTTTATCCAGCGCGGCGTTCATCCCGGTGGTTTTTCCTTTCGCCGGCTCTCCATTTAATATTACAATTTTCATCAATTGACCCCTTTAACTGTTACATTTCTGAAATAATAGAACGATTATAAAACGAGAATAGTTCAGAGACAAATATTGTGATGAATTCAAACGAAATTCTAATAATCAGATGGAGCTTTGCTCAAGATGCTAAAAGGTCTGGTGCTCGGTGCGGCGGATTATCTCATCCTGGAGTTCCTTGCCGACATCATTGAAATAATCACTATACCCTGCAACTCGCACAATAAGGCCACGGTATTTTTCCGGATGTTTCTGTGCATCCCGCAGGGTATCAGCACCCACCACATTGAATTGGATATGATGCCCATCCATTTTAAAATAAGTCCGTACGAGTGAGGCGATGTTGTTTATCCCCTTTTCATCCGAGAGGAGCTGAGGTGTGAACTTCTGGTTCAGTAGTGTGCCGCCGGTACGGATGTGATCCATCTTAGCAACCGAGTTTATCACCGCGGTTGGGCCTTTTGTATCCGCTCCCTGAACAGGCGATACTCCCTCGGAAAGCGGCATACCACTCAGGCGCCCGTCGGGAGTGGATCCGATTACCGAACCGAAATATACATGCACAGTAGTCGGCAGAAGGTTAATCCTGTATTTTCCGCCCTTCCAGGTCGGGCGACCATCGATGGCGTTGAAATAAATCTCAAACAACTGCTTCATAATATCATCAGCATAGTCATTATCATTTCCGTACTTGGGAGTCTTATTGATAAAATACTGCCTTGATCTTTCTTCGCCGTCAAAATCACGAATTAGCAGGTCCAGCATCTCCCGCATGGTATGCCTTTTTCTATCAAATACATTGTACTTAATGGAAGCAAATGAATCGGTCAGTGTCCCCAGTCCGACGCCCTGGATATATGATGTGTTATACCTTGCGCCGCCGCTGTGGTAATCCTTCCCGTTCTTTATGCAATCCGAGATAATAAGCGACATAAAAACCGAAGGAAGATATTCTGCATATAACTTTTCAATGATGCTGTTGCCACGAATCTTGATATTGATAAAGTGATTGAGCTGCCGCTCGTATGCATCGAGCAGTTGCTCGAACGTGCGGAATTCTGTTACATTGCCCGTTCGTATACCAATCAGTTTGCCTGTGCGTGGATCGACTCCGTTATTGAGCGTAATCTCCATCACCTTCGGCATGTTGAAATATCCGGTAAGGCAATAGTTCTCCTTGCCGAATGCGCCTACTTCCACACATCCGCTGGAGCCACCGTTGCGGGCATCCTCCACAGATTTTCCCTGTCGTGTTAGTTCCTGGATAATCGTATCGGTATTAAAAATCGAGGGCTGACCGAAGCCAGTCTTGATGATTTCAAATGCTTTCTTGAGAAAAGAATCTGGATTTTTCCGGCTGAGCTGCAGGCAAGAACTCGGTTGAAGCAGACGCATCTCCAGGATTACATCGAGAATCATATATGTGAGGTCGTTTACCGCATCAGTGCCGTCCGGTTTAAGCCCGCCGGTGTTTATAAGCGCGAAATCGGTGTACGTCCCGCTTTCCTGCGCCGTCACTCCAACTTTCGGAGGCGCGGGTTGATTGTTAAACTTAATCCAGAAACATTGCAGTAGTTCTTTCGCCTTTTCTTCCGTTAAGATGCCTGCTTCCAGTTCCCGTTTATAAAACGGATAGAGATGTTGATCCAGCCTGCCGGGATTGAAAGAATCCCACGTATTAAACTCTGTAATAACTCCCAGGTGAACGAACCAGTAGCATTGTAATGCTTCATAAAAGGTCTTAGGAGGATTTGCGGGAACTCTCATGCAGATCTCTGCAAGGTTAAGAAGCTCATCTCTCCGGTCCATATCAGTTTCTTTTTCTGCGCAGTTCAGTGCCTCTTCCGCGTGACGTTCGGCAAAAAGAATAATGGCATCCGCGGCGATATCCATTCCTTTCAGCTCTTCGAGTTTATCGTAAGCTTCCGAATCGTTATAGAAATCGAGCCTTTTTATCTGTAGGGCTATATCCCTTTTAAGGTCAAGAAAACCCCTGTGGTATATCTTGTCATCCAGAACTGTATGCCCGGGGGCGCGTTGCTCCATAAACTCGGTAAAAACGCCGGCTTCAAAAGAAGCCTTCCATTCATCGGACATATTTTCGAATATCTTCTCGCGAAGCGTCCTTCCATTCCAATAAGGAATGATATCATCGTGGAAAGTTTCCAGAGTATCGGTATCAACGCTATATGGCGTTTTTTCGCGCGAGTCGAGTATCTCGAGGTCTTCTATAGAATGGCAGCAGATTTCCGGGTATGTCGGCGTCGCTTTTGGCGCAGGCCCACGCTCGCCGACAATCAGTTCCCCATCATTGATAACAACTTTTTTATATTCGAGGATATGTTTGAACGCTTTCGCTCTCTCAACCGGGACAGAGTATTTCCCTCGATTCTCCTTGTAAAACTCGGTAAGGAGCTTCGCCCTCTCCGCTGAGATGGAAGGAACAGCCTCAAGGCTCTGATCCTTAAGTTTTTTAACCCTGTCGTTCATTTACCCTCCGATGCCGGTCTCAAGCCCATACGCTCTTAAAATGTCCAATGTTTTTTCTATTATCTCGATCCCGGGTTTCCTGGTATCCGGCAGTTCGTAATCCTTTCCCAGGCGTTTCCATTTCTCCTTCGCCATATCGTGATACGGAAGTATATCCACCTTTTTAATATGATGCAATCCGGCAAGAAATTCACCTGCCGCCCTGATATCTTTTTCAGAATCGTTTACACCTGGAATGAGTGGGTACCGCACCCATGTTTCTACTCCTGATCCGTCCAGCGCTTTGAGGTTATTCATGATATCCTGGTTATTCTTGCCCGTGAACTGAAGGTGCTTATCGCTGTCCATCATCTTCAGGTCGAAAAGGATCAGGTCAAATTCTTTCGCGTCGGAGATGAATTTATCGACTGGTGAATAATAACCTGTTGTATCGAGCACGGTGTTTATACCGAGCCTACGGCACTCCCGGGAAACAGGGATAATAAAATCTTTCTGCATCATCGGCTCCCCGCCGGAGAAGGTGACTCCCCCACCAGATTCCTCATAAAATGATTTATCACGCAAGATAATTTCCATCAGTGCTTTAACGGTGTATTCCGTTCCTGCCATCTCCAACGCGCCACTCGGGCAGGCCTCAACACAGCGGCCGCAGAGAGTGCACTTTACCCGGTCGATAATAATTTCTTTCTTCAGGTTTACAGCTTCTTCCGGACAAGCCTTTACGCATTCGCCGCATTCTATACACCTGTCTGCGCGGTATACAAGTTCCTTATTTGCACTGATTCCTTCGGGGTTATGGCACCATAGACAATTCAGAGGGCAGCCTTTTAGAAAGACGGTCGTTCGTATTCCCGGCCCGTCATGAGCTGAAAACCGGGATATATCGAACACAAGCCCTGTGATTTCCTCCGCCATGCATGAAACGATATCCCCGACATATTGGGATGTCAAGAAATGCTTATCAAGCTCAATCAAAGATACTATTTACCAATTTAAAAATAATAAATCGTAATGAATTACCATTGACATTGCTATTTTATTGCTTTATTTTGTATCTTTAAATAATTTACAAGGAGGTATATTATGAAATGTATTCACTGTGGCTCTGAGAATACACAAAGATATTCTTTTTATTTAAAAGAACAAAAGAATTCCAAGAAAAGTTCTAAAGGAACATTAGGTTGTTTAGGATTAATTCTCTTTTTTCTTAATCCATTATTATTCCTTATATTGATAATCGGAATAATCGCGATAACTGCATATGGAGTATCAGTCGTATTACCTGTTATTATGGTATATGCTTTAGGTGTTATCGCATTAAAGTATTATCAAAAAGACCAATACATCTGTATAAAATGCGGCAAAAAATTTAAAATACTCGCAACCGAGCAAAACACAGATGCTTAATCAACATTTCTAAAATATTCAGTAAATAGGGAAATCTTTTTATATCCTCGACTGGTAGTCATAGAGCAGTGGGTCGGGGCCGTCAAAGTAGATCGAGCTTTCGAGGTCGTCGAGATCGTATACCTGGTCGTCGATGATGTTCTCGACTACCTGTTCCAGGCGGGTATCCCGAATGTATTGTAGCTTATCGCCACGGTGCCACCAGTTTTTCAGGAACGGTTTGAAAGCTTGTTTCAGTTCAGGGGTCATAATGATATCGTTAAACCAGATGTCGTCTTTTTTCAGCTCGGCAATCATTTCCTGGCGCCGTTTGACAATTGAAGGATCGACCATTGTACTGGCAAGCCGGACATAATATACCCTCGCCAGCGTAATCAGATGCGGATCGAAAAGATACTTACACTCAAGACACTCTTCGAACCGTTTCAAGGCTTCTCTTTTATACTTCTCCGCCAGCTTATAAAGGCCCGCAGCCAGGTTTGCTTTCATTATATTGCAGTAAACCCTACCGATAATAAACGGCACGATTGGGTCCATCTTCTTATGTGCGTTTGCGGTGGTATATACCTTTTCTATTGTTTGAACTTTCTTCAGCATTTCAAAGTCATCGAAATCATTCGATTCGGTGAAAGTATAGTATGTATAAGCTTCGTATAGCTTTTCCGCAGCTTTTGTATAGAGTTCACTCGGGTTTTTACCGGAATAACCAGTCGTTTTCCCGTAATTTTTCCTGTCTTCATCATTAAAATCATCGAGATTGTATTCATGGTATTCCCACCAGGAAGTGGGGGTAGTTTTTTTCTTCTTGTTCTTTTCGCTGGCAACGTAGACCTTCACCTCCGGTAGTTCGATATCCCGCTGTTTTATTGAGAAGATGATGGAGGTTACCGTCGTTACTGAAGCAACCGTGCCAACATTGAGCCTTTCCTTGTTGCCGACGAAGGTATTGTGATTATCCGCCAGCATATCAGCGATGTTTTTCCATGTAATATCGCCCGCTGTATAACGGGCGCGTACCTGCTCACCCATGCGGAAAAAGCGGTTCAGGCGGTCGAATTGCCCTGTGCGCCGGTCAAAGATATCTGTTTTCCGCATCCTGGGATTCGTATAATAATTCGTCTGCCATGTCGCTTCGATATCCGCCAGTTTAATATCCGGCAGATCGGAGAAGAAAGCATAACGGTTCCGCCGTTTCCAGCGAGAAGCTAAGTATTTCGCCGGGATAGCGGCAGTGCGATGCTGCTTGAAATTAGTCTCCCGTACCTGGATTTTACCTTTATCAGAGCTTTTATTCTGCGCCACGATAAAAGTCCACCCGGAAGCGGGAGAATCGGATACTCTGCCCTCACAGTTTATCCCTTTCTTTACGCTCCAGATCGCTTTTTCCAGGTCCAACAGCCCTTCCACATCCTTCACCTTGCGAAGGATATAATCGCCGAAGTTGAGCAGCGGCTGGCCGTGTTTCCAGCAACGGCGGTGGAATTTCCGGTCGGTTTTCCCCGTGAAGTTATTATGTACCCGAAAAGCAATACCATTTTCATTAACGCCCAGCAAGCCGCCGGTGTGAGTGCCCGCGGTGCTTACAGTGAGAAACCTCTGCGGTTTTTCGTCGCCTTCTGTTTCCGACAATGGATCGAAATGGATAAGCGTAAGATTCTTCTCCCATAGGCCAGCCAGTGGATCGTAATCAAAATTGCAGCCCATAAGGAGGTCACCATCTTTTGTCTTACCGGTCAGAAAACCGACCGAGGTACAGCCGAGGTTACCTATTGGCTCTTCAGGTGTATATATCCCGTCATCCCTCAAGATATATTTAGCAAGTGATTTTCCGCCGATAGTATTATTGATAAGAATATTGCAGATATCCGGCTGGATATAGCCTCTTATATAATCAAACTTGGTCAAAAGTTTATTCAGCTTAAATTCATGTCCCTCCTCTATCATCTGTGTGATACGGTGCTGGTATCCAGCACAGAGGCCGATGAGTGAACGGAAGACATCATCCGGGATACGATCCGCGATGACCGCCTCCTCGACCCATGGAGCGGTGATTGCCTTCACGATCGGGGCGAGGCCGGGGGCAAATTTTTCAATTTGCTCCTCATCAATATAATTACTCCAGTATTTATAAATATGCTCAGGCGGGTTGCCGCGTGGCTCCTGTATTTGTACAGCAAGTAAATATCCGTGCTGATACCCCATCTCGATTTGAGTTCCCTTGACACGTAGAATATTGAGTCCATTCTCTTCGCTGAGCCAACCGACTCCTTCCGCGGATGTGTGAACCCCAATGAGTTGCTTCTTAGCATCGTACACCGGCTTCAGGTGTTTTTCGATTTCAACGACTAACTGTTCAGTTTTATTATTTTTTTCTTTCTGCAGGATTACATCTTTCAAGGCTTTTGGGCTAAACACAATAAGACCCTCCCCTGTTTTGGTCGATTTGTTTGATGAGAGTAAAATACAGAGATATTGCCAAAAGTCAAGTTCAAATCAACGAATATATTTGATAGTTTTTTCGGGGCATGGCTCCCCTCTATTGCAGGAGCGCCTGCCAGGCTCGATTGAAATGCTTCTACCGGAAGCAGTGTTCTTCACTGCTTTAGGAACGTTTTGTGAAATATAAAATGTTTCAGATACGGTGAAGAACTACGTATCCGGCGTGAAAATCAGCCTGATTGCGGGGCGTGATATGCTATCGCGCCCCGTTTACTTCAATACCATAACGGGTTCAAGGAAAATCCTTGAACCCGCGTAGAAATAATTGAGAAGAGATAAGGTAATTTTTTTAAAAATTTATTCTATGCAAAAAGTGGGAGCAAATGGTCTTCGACACATATGCTCCCGCTGAAATGACCAGGATCATCCCTGGTAGACTAAAAAAGACTTGCTGTAATCCCGGAACTACTTACCTTTAACCAGGTAAAGCTCCATATCTCTAAAGTTAAATGTCAGGGCGTAATCACGGAAAAACTGATGAGAAACAATTCCATTAATCGTAAACCCGAAGGCTTCATCAATTGACATTATCCCTGTATAAACTCCTCGCACTTTCTCTTTCACAGCTTTCCCGAGGGTTATTTCATTCGCTTCAATAATATATGCCTTCAGTTCTCCTCCGCCGCCCATTCCTTTGAATGCTTTGCTTTCATCAAGCTTGATGCCGACCATATCCAGCGTATCCTTCGAAAGAGTGAAACCTCCACCAGCAAGGCCAGTATCGATGAAAAAAGTCAAAGGTCCGATAGAATTGGCAGTACCTTTCGCTACCGCGTAATGATCACCCGCCATCCAGAACGGCATGGTAATAGCATCTTTCATCACTTTTATTTTATTATAATTCTCATCTGTCTTTTTCCGCAGTATCAGCTTTCCTCCCGGATAATCGATTGTCGGGATGAAATGATACAGAAAAACCGTTCCCACAATCCCGCTTAACTTGATATTTCCGAGTCTTAGCATTCCACTGGTTGGAAGCATATGCACCGGGACGTTTTTGATATGGAAATCACCGAAATCAACCGAATCGACCCTGCTATATTGAACAGGGGCTTTTTTTCCGCCCGCAAATTCACCCATATGACCACCTGTGGCCTCTATTCCGAGTTCCTTGGCAAATTCAGTATCGAGGATCAACTCCGCCGCGCCCGTATCAAGCAGAACGTAAATTTCCTTCTCGTTTACCTTTAACTTGAATACAGGCAGTGGATCAGTTAACACAAATTCTACAGCGGTTTCTGTTTTATCGCTTTCAATTTGATAAGGAGTAACCGCTTTAATACTATCGCACCATTTCGCGCTACCTTCATTCTGAAGTTCTCTTAACAGCGACGCCTCTTCGGCAAACCTGTCCTGCCGATGATATAATTCAGCTAACAGAATTTTCGGTTCTCTTCTATCCGGTTCAATATTCATTGCTTTCTTAAGAAATTTCTCGGCATCTGCAAATTTGTTCGAAAGCAGATGTATATAACCTATCCTATAATTTGCGCGAAAATTAGTATCATCCGCTTTAAGCGCTTCTATATATAGATTGAATGCGCTATCAAACTCACCTTGTTTGAATTTATCATCTGCAGCAGCAATTTGTTGATTATCTTCTTCTTTTTTTGCTTCATCCGCCACTATAAAAGAACAAAATAAAAACAATATCAATAAACTCGCAACTGTAACTTTAGTTAAAATCCTTACCTTCATAAATTCCTCCAACATATTCATGCACACATTTTGACGTTGAATGTTAGATTCCAGACGAAGAAATACTGATTTTTTAAAACGATAACCTTAAATTGCCAGTACAAATATTAATTAAATCCACTCAAGTTTTTCAAGAGTCCTTTCGTTCTTTAGTTCCCCTGTGTTTATTGTGGCTCTGGGTTCAATGAGGATAACTTCGACTTCTTTCTCAGCAATCGGTTTGTGTTCAATTCCATGCGGAACAATAATAAACTCGCCGGCTTTGATTTTCAGAACTTTATCACGAAGATGCAAATCGAATTCACCTTTCGTAACCCAGAAAAGTTCATCCTCTTTCTCGTGGGAATGCCAGTCGAACTCACCCTGGAACCTTACAACCTTTACATATACATCATTCAATTCACCCACAATCCGGGGATGCCATACATCTGAAAAAAGGGACATCTTTTCATCAATATTGATGACTTTCATATCTTTCATCATTTCTCCTGACCTGTTCGATTAATCTGGAATGATTATATGCAAAAAACAATAGTTTCAAAACTGTAAATTGGTTATGGATAATGCTCTGAATCGGCACTTGTTACAGCTCATATATTATCGAATAATACAGTTTGTTCGAAAGACTATAGAAATATTTTAAAAATAATCGTATAAAACTCTCTGGAGAAGAATAATGGACTACCAGGAACTGACACGGGGTAGAATCCTCGCAGTATTTACATACCTCTTATGGGGTCTCCTCCCGATTTACTGGAAGATTATGAAATCGGTCCCAGCGGGAGAAATCCTTCTGCACCGGATGTTCTGGTCCTTCCTGTTTGTAATGCTACTGCTGTCAATCCGCGGAAACTGGAAGTGGCTGCACCACCTGCTCCATAGCAGGAAAACAATTTTTACCTTTCTCCTGTCGGCAGTCCTTCTCTCCGGTAACTGGCTGACATTTATCTGGGCAATCAATAATGGATATCTTGTTGAGTCCAGCCTTGGATATTTTCTGAATCCCTTGATAAGCGTTCTCCTGGGTATGATTTTCCTGAAGGAAAGACTTAACCGCTGGCAGGCGACCGCAGTGTTGATTGCAGCATGTGGAATGACATACTTGACCATCAGCTATGGACATATTCCCTGGATTGGATTGATATTAGCATTTTCATTCGGATTCTACGGTCTTATCCGTAAAACAGCATCCCTGAATTCACTGGAAGGATTCGCAACGGAGACCGGGTTCATGTTTTTACCTTCGATGACTCTGATTATCTTTTTAGAAATCTCAGGAAAAGCAAGCTTCCTTCATACCGGATTAACAATTAATATTGCTCTCATTCTTGCGGGTTCAATAACGTCGATTCCATTACTTACATTTGCTGCCGCGGCAAGGAGAATCCCCCTTTCAAACCTGGGCATTCTGCAATATATTACCCCCACAATGCATTTTTTGCTCGGAGTCCTTGTTTACGGGGAAATTTTCACACACGAACGCCAGGTCGGATTCTCACTGGTTTGGATTGCGCTTATCATTTATACATTAAATATGATTACCCAATCAAAAAAGAGCAAAACCCTGAAATAAAGAAATAAATTCGGATTTTACTGATAAAACATATCAGAATTATGGAAAAAACATTATCCAGTGTAAACTATTTGACTACTCATGGATATCAAATTATAGTCTAAAACTTAGCGTTATTTGGAAGGAGCTTATTAATGAAAAGAGTGATATTCTTTATAATAATGATGCTGACGGTGGCATCATCTTCATTACTTTTCGCGCTGACGGAGGTCGGCACGATGGAGGTAACTGTATGGTCCACAGAATCAAAACCGATCCCCGGTGTTAAAATAGAGATTGAATCCCCTAATATGATAGGCAAGAGGATGAAACTGACTTCAACAGAAGGAAAAGCTATATTCCTCAACCTGCCAGTCGGTACATATTCTATTCTCGCCGAGCTCGAGGGATTCAAAATTAAAGAGACAAAAAACCTCGTTATAAATCCCGGTAAAAAGACCGACATGATGCTGGTTTTAGAAACCGGTGGATCTGAAGTAATAACGGTTATGAGCGAGCCTGAAATCGTGGATACATCTAATTCCGCGATCGAGTCGAAATTCAATTTCGACCAGTATCTCAATTACCTGCCGACCGGCAGGCATTATACATCTATCGCATCGACTTCAAGCGGCGTGGAACCGGGGAATAACCCGAGCGTTCTTGGCGCAGGACGTGAGGCAAATGCCTACCTGGTGGACGGTGTATCGACCACCGACCCTCGCTCGAAAGCCTGGGGAACCCAGTTTAATATGGATATTGTCGACCAGATGATCCTGCATAAGACGGGTGTTGATGCTGAATATGGACATTTCATGGGGTCGATTTCAAATATTATAACAAAATCCGGTGCGAACAGTATTCACGGCATTGCAAGATTGGAAATGTACCGCAAGAGCTGGAACGATATTACATACGCAAACCCGGAAATAGACACCGATGACGCGCAGGTTGGCGATAGCGAAGACCAATGGAATTTTTCCGGCGGCGGCCCGCTGATCGAAGATTTCCTGTGGTGGTATATAGGTTATACCAGCCGCGAATCCTTGACTGATTGGCAGAGAAGAACGGATCCCATGAATCCAACAAGCAGGGTTTCCGCAGTGCGCGCTTATGTTGGGCATTTCTTCAGCATCAAGGGAACAGCGCAGCTTGGCCCGAATGTCCGCATCTCAGGTTTTTATAAAGAAGACCCGATAGAAAACGGAAACGTCCTCTCATGGGTATGGAACATGTTTAATATGGCAATTATGCCGGATGCTGATGTTTCTCAGCGACAGGGCGGAGACGCGCTGATGTTCAATGGCTCGTGGATCATCAATGACTCCCTCTTTATAGAGGCACGTATTATAGATGATAACGAAGTCTTCGATTATGGCGCACAGGAAGCCAGCCCGGACGGTTACTGGACTAAATCATACGACGACCGGACAAACTATTTCTCAATCGACGGCTGGATCTGGGGCTCTGTTATGGATGATTATAAATCTGAACGTAATCAGAATACCTATGCCGCCGCGATTAATTACCTGGTAGATACCGATTCCCTGGGTTCTCACGATATGAAACTGGGTGTAGAGTTTATGGATCAGTGGTCAGTGCTACAGCAGACTGATTACCCCGGAGGCGAATATATATTGACCGGCAGGGCAGGTAGAGTCGGTTTTGATAATGTTACCTGGCTGCAGAGAACACTGGTTATCGGTGACAGGTTACCGGCAGCTGAGACTCATATAGGTTACTGGACAGCGTACCTCCAGGATTCAATCGCGCTGAATGATTCCCTGACTATTAACCTTGGCCTGAGAACTGATATTGCATCCGGTGAAAACAACCAGGGAACAACCATTTTCGAAACAGACCTTCTCTCAGCGCTTGCCCCGAGGGTTGGTATTGCCTATGATTTGAAAGGCTCGGTTCTAAGAGCGTCATACAGCAGATATTTCGATATGTTCTCGCTGTACATACTCGATTGGTTTAATGTATATGATTCACCCGAACTCTGGCAGCTATTCGTAGCGACTAATCAATGGGATGGGCACTACGGCTGGACAAAATCCCTGGAGTGGTACGAAGGCAGCAGTGAATCACTCCATAGCATCGACAGTGACCTCAAGCCCCAGTATGCTGAAGAGGTTTCACTGGGTATCGATATCCCACTCGCAAGCGATATGCGAGTATCGCTCAGCGGCGTATGGCGCACGTATCATAACCTGGTAATCGCTCAGGATATGGACGATGACAATTACTATAATATTGAAAACCTTGTTACTGATGCCTACGGCACAAAATGGAAAGAATACCTTGGTGTAATCGTTGAATTCAATAAAATGGCGCTCAACGATCACCTCTTTCTGAACGCATCGTTTACATACGGGTTGAATGAAGGCTTGGATAAAAGTAATGTAGAAACCGGGGGATACGGCGGATACAGCGCGCAGCGCTATGACAACGCCGATGAATGGTGGCACGAGATGCCGTACCCGAGCATCTACCTCAAGATGCAATCGGTATACTCCATCCCTTCAGGCTGGTATCTTGGACTGACCGGCAGCTGGAATAACGGCGAGCTTATCAGTTCCTATGCGCTCAAGGGTGAAAAAGTTAACTGGGGATATATGTATGATTATGTGAACGGCTTTGGCGATCTCGGCAGAATCGGTGATGCGTTCCTGGTCGACCTGCAGATCGGTAAGGAAAGCGTTATTGAATTGCCGTTCGATGTTCCCCTTACGGACAGCCAGTTCATGTTCGGAGTTTACTTCAATATATATAACCTGTTCAATGACCAGTCCGCAATTGAAATCGACCCTAATATAAATTCATATGATTACTTATCGGAAACCGACTGGCGCGCTGGAAGAAGCTACCGCCTCGGTATAAGACTGGAGATATAGAAAGCATTGGATAATTCCAAGTAAGAATTATCGTTACAATATATATTATAAACTGCCCGGTTCAGCCGGGCATTTGTTTTATGGTAAATGCCATGTCGGATTTGAGTGGGAGCCGGTCACAACCGGCGATTCTTGTTAGTATATATCTACGACTGCTGGCTCAAGGATCATCCTTGAACCCGCTTTTTTAAGGTCATCGCGAGGGAGCATAGCGACCGCAGCGATCTGTTTATGTGTATTGGCTTTCAGATTGCTTCGCTACGCTCGCAATGACCAGAAAGGGTCTCCTGGCTCCATTTTTTTTCAGCGGGTTCAGGTCTCTGACCTGAACCAGATAAGTTCGAATCAGGCCTGTCCTCGGAGCGAAGCGGAAGGGAGATTAGAACCCGCCTGAAGTCCTTACCATTTCAATTTGCATAAAAATTCATCATAAATTATATTCTTATTATGAAGAGTGTTACGCGCCCTTTCGGCGATCAATTTTAAATACTAAAATATTATCTGATTGAGGCAACACTATGAAAACAACAGATTATAAAAATGGGTTAGGCAGGAGAGATTTCCTTAAACTGGGCGCCGCCTCGGCAGCGGCATTGACCTTCCGCCCTGTGATGAGCCTTGCGGACAAAGGCAATGCGGATTTCCCGGCTGTACCCGCGCGTCATTGGAAGAGCATGCCTGATAATAAGGTTCAGTGTCAGCTCTGCCCGAAGATATGCGATACAAAGGACAAGGAACGTGGTTATTGCGGAGTCCGCGAGAACCGTGACGGAAAATACTACACCCTGGTTCATTCCAGGGCTTGCTCCGCGCATATCGACCCGATAGAGAAAAAACCGCTTTATCACTTCCTGCCGTCTACAAATGCCTTTTCTATCGCCACCCCTGGCTGCAACTTCGAGTGCAAGTTCTGCCAGAACTGGGAGATCTCACAATACAAACCCGAGGAGGTCAACTGCATCAGCCTCACTCCAAAGCAGGTCGCCGAATATGCAAAGCGGAACGGCACGAGCTCTATCGCCTATACCTACTCTGAGCCGACAATATTTTTCGAATATATGTACGACTGCGCAGTGGAGGGGAACAAACTTGGAATCCGCAGCGCAATGATTTCAAACGGCTACATCCAGGCAAAGCCGATGACCGAGCTGACGAAAGTACTAGCCGGGGTGAAGATCGACCTGAAGTCATTCACGGAGAATTTCTACTTCAAGTACTGCAACGGTGAATTGAAGCCGGTGCTGGGTACCCTGGAACTGCTCAAGAAGAGTGGCATCTGGTTCGAGATAGTGGTGCTGATCATCCCTACCCTTAACGACTCGATAGACGAAAACAAACAGATGGCGAAGTGGATAAAGACGAACCTCGGGCCCGACGTGCCGGTGCACTTCACCCGCTTCTACCCTACTTATAAGATTAAAAACCTGCCCCGCACGCCGATAAAGACAATCGAGACTATCCACGACGCCGCGAAGGCGGAAGGGCTTCATTACGTCTACAGCGGGAATATGCCGGGCCACCCGAAAGGAAATACCTATTGCCATTCATGCGGCGAGCTGCTGATAAAACGCTGGGGTTTCCAGGTCGCGGAAAACAACATCACCCCTCAAGGCGCCTGCCCCAAATGCAAGACCAAAATCCCAGGATATTGGAAATAATAGCAAATATTTGGACCTTGGACATAATACACAATATAATATACTTTGTTTACATCAGTGAATCATGTTATACTGTGTTTAAATATAAGAGATCTATTTAATGCAGGATGTCCGTATAGAAAACAAAGGTCAAATATACTGTGCTTTATATGGCTATATTAATTTTGATAAAATTGATTTAAACAGAGTAAGGCCACTTATATACAACATTAGTGCTCTTGTTGCAAAAATATTTAGCAAATCACCTTTTACTTTTGGATTTTCATCTTTGGACAATGACTTTCACCATTTTCACGCACTATTTGCAAATCGGGAACTTTCACCTCTTTTAACTGAATATTTTACATCAATACTATACTTGGAGACTAAGTTAGAGAATCCACCAT
>JAFGBY010000091.1 GCA_016932915.1 Acidobacteriota bacterium
CGGGGTTACATGTTTATCTCCCTTTTGAACTCTGACTATATAATCTATTTTTTCTTTATCCATCTGACCGATCAGGTCGATATAGCGAAGTGCATCATTGGATGAGATTGTAAAATCCCGGTCAAAGAATGAAATAAATAATAGATTACCTGAAAGTTTATTGTTCTTGTAAGCATCTTCAGTGTCGTGTTTCATGCTTTCCCAGGAGTAACCGCCGTATGCAGGGCTGCCCGAGATTGCAATTTTAAAAATCTCAGGATGTTTGATCATTGCCCATGTCGAGAATTTTCCTGCCGCTGATCCGCCAGTTATTAGGTTTAGGGAAGTGGTTCTAAAGTTCTTGTTTATATATGGTACTAATTCATCTACTATGAATTTCAGGAAGTTTTCCCCCCCGGGGCCTCCGGGCAATTGATCATGCGGACCGACACTCATATCTCTGCCCCTGTTAGTGTTAGGAATTGCGACTACTATCATTGGTGGTGTCAGAGTCCATTCAAGATATTTAACTAGGCCAGCCATAGCCAGGAAACTATCAACACTGCCGTCTAACCTATATAAAACCGGATAATGATTATTACTTTCTTCATAACCCGAAGGAAGTGCAATATAAACAATTCTATCTTCATTAAGGATTTTAGATTGTATTGTGATGCTTTCTCCAAAAAGAACCGGCTGTTTGGTTTCTTTTTCTTCAGCAAGACCTGTCGCAAGAATCAGTATAGACAGGATGCAAAATGAAATTATAATTTTTTTTACCATTAATGATTCTCCTGAGAATTTGATTTAAAAATGAAATTTCAAAATGAGCAGAAAATTACTCAAAAATACAAACGGATTCAACTGAGATTTGTTCGTTTCAATCTTGGTTCAAATATGCTAATCTTTTTTTAAAGTTTTTCGTATATAAACTTAGAGGCTGTTATGAAAAGAAAAACCTTATTTTTTGGACGCAAAATATTCTTAGTTGCATGTTTAATATTGATTATTTCCCTGATATCTACCCTCCCTGCGCAGGAAGATAATAAAAAACCAAAAGTGGAGACCGATGAGGAAGCTCATTTTAAGGTTGATGTCCGTTACCGAATCATCGATGTCGTTGCTCTAGACGAAAGTGGGAGGCATGTAAAGGATCTATCCAAAGATGACTTCATCCTCAAAATTGGCGGGAAAATCGTACCGATATCATCTGTCGATATGATTGATTATATAGACAGGGACTATGTTAATCGTTTTGCTGAGAACAGGGCCGGCACTCCATACAGGTTGGATAAAAGGACAGAAGATATGGTCGTCGATGAGAACGGCTTCGAAGTCAGCGTTCCCTCGGTGAAAGGTGAATATGTTCAACAACAGCCTCCGAGGACATTCGTTATAGTTTTTGCTAACCTGCCTTTTTTGCCCAAACGCTGGTTTATTCTCCGTGATGGCCTTATGGAATACCTGGATAGATTTATCGGAGGCAATGTTCAGATTGGCGTTTATTCTATGGGCCTCAGTAAACTTGGTGTGATCCAGCCGATTACTTCTGATATAGAACTGGTTAAAGAAAAGACATACAAATACCTCAGTTCGCGATGGGGTGAGGCGCGAAAAAATGAGGGCGATTACAATGATAACATTAAAAGGTACTACGACCTTGATGAGGATCCCGATCATTTCTTCGTGATGTCAGATACTCCTGATCCGGATATCGATCATACAAACAGCAGCTGGATAATCTCCGGGTGTGACTATATGGTTATTACCAAAGAGACAGTTTATGATATTTTCGAACAGTTCGATATCCTGGTTAACAGGATACGTGAATACCCGGGGAAGAAAAACATACTACTTTTTTCTGAAGGCCTTCCCTGGCTGCCATGGAGACTGACAGAACCTATCGAGATGCGTGACCGGCGACTTTCAGTTGTAAGCCGGATGAACAGGCACAATATTTCAGTTTTCACATTCGATCTATTTACTACCAGGAACATGACTATGGCAGGAATCCGTCAGGGATTGTTAGCGCAGTTTTCCCATGAGACTAACGGGGTAATGTATCCCTTCCTTGGTAATAAATCGGAAACGATAACGGAGCGCCTTATTACTACCGATGTCCATACTGCAAGTTATTACCTTATCGGTTTTTATGTTGATGAGGCGGATATGGAATCGGACAGCATCGACCTCGAAGTTGATAGGGCAGGGGTCAAACTGTATTTTAACCGGTGGCTCAACAGTACAGGATTTTTTGCGAAGAAAGAACGTTATCTTGATGACATGGAAGCAACCCGGAAGTTATTTAATGAGAGAAAATACAGGGATCTCATCGTGAAGTCGAGTGTATATTATCTCCCGGCTGACGATGGCGAAACTTGGGTTGTATTTTCGAACAATTTTCCAACCAGGGAGATGCTGATCCCGGAAGATGAGGAAGAGGCAAAGGATGAAGAGGATTGGATAGATGATGATTTGGATGCGACGCTGGGAATTGAGCTGACGAATGACGCCAGGAGTGAAAAATACCTGATATTCAAGAATATCGAATATCCATCCGAAGAGCGGGGCAAGCGCTTGCTATATAATTACCGTCTGAAAGCAAAGCCCGGCCTTTATGATATGAGGTTGATGCTCTCAAGCCGGAATAACAATAAAACTGCAACCAGGACTTCCCTACTGAATATCCCTGATCTCCGCAGTAAAGAAATCTATTCAATTATATTTGCGGGAAATGCTGACAATACCAGCATCCTCCAGAGTAATCTTGAGGCCTGGGTGGATTCCGGCAAAATTGGAAGTACACCGTTCTCCAGCTCCGGTGATTTTATAACTCCGGATGCCGAAGCGAAATTCAGAAAACATTCAAAAGCTGGATTCTATGCTGTCTACTCAAACAAGCTTGAAGATAAACCTGTTTTTGAACTCCTGGACAGTAAGAATAATCCGGTTTCCAAAATCGCTGTTGAATATGGTGATATTAAGACCTGTAATGGGAATATGGTTATATTGAAGGCGACTTTGAACCTGCAAGGATTGAGATTGGGTAAGTATAAACTGGTTGCTAAACAGCCGGGTAGTGAAGAATTGGTTTCTGCCGAGTTCGAGATAATCTGATCTCCGGTTTTTACCGAATCGACTGCTTGTTTTCAATACTCCATTTGTTATTATCAACAGTTGAAGTGTATCTCCGATAAGGAGGCCGTTATGGCTACATTGAATATTAAAAGAAATGTTTTCGCCGAGAATGACCGGATTGCGGAAATCCTGCGGGAGCATTTTGCAAAAAATAAAACTTTTGTAATAAATATAATAGGTTCTCCCGGCTGTGGGAAGACCACCTTGCTCGAAAAAACTATCGAGCATTTCAAGGGAAAATATAAGATCTATACGCTCGTTGGTGATGTGCAGACTGAGGAAGATGCCGTGCGTTTGCGCGAAGCCGGGGGTGATGCGAAGCAGATTATCACAGGTGGTGCTTGCCACCTGGATGCCCGGATGATCGAGAAGGAATTCGAAGAATCGATACCCAAAAGCCTTGATATGCTCATTATCGAGAATGTAGGGAATCTAGTATGCCCATCCTCGTATGATCTTGGTGAGGATCATAAGGTGGTGATCGTGTCGGTTCCGGAAGGTGAGGAGAAACCACTTAAGTATCCAAGTATATTTATCCGTGCCGATTTATTTATACTCTCGAAAGTTGATTACCTTGCGTTAGGCGGTTTTGACAAGGAAAAAATCCTCGCCAACGGGAAGAAAGTTAACCCGAAGATCAGGGAACTTTGCCTCTCCAGCCGTTCAGGTGAGGGAATGGACGAGTGGTTTGAGTGGATCGAGGAATCGATCAGGAATAAAAAGAACAGTTAATTCCAACCTGGAAACAACTTGGAAAAACAGTTTAGATATAGATTTAAAATTGAGGGGACTATACAGGGAGTCGGTTTCCGCCCGTTTCTCTATCGGCATGCTGTCAAGTATGGCCTTACCGGATTTGCGCTCAACAGCACTAAGGGCGTCATTGTTGAAATCCAGGGAGATGGAAATTCTATTGCTGCTTTTGAAGAAACCCTTGTAACCAGCGCGCCACCACTTGCGGAAATTTTATCCGTTAAGAGGGAAGAAATCCCGGTAAAAAAGGAAGATTCTTTTTGTATAAACGAGAGTGAAAGCAGCAGCGGGGAAGGGGCTGTGATTATACCGCCCGATATCTCGACCTGTGATAAATGTTTTTCGGAGCTCAGCGATCCCGATAACCGCCGCTACATGTACCCCTTCACCAACTGCACTGATTGCGGGCCTCGGTATACAATCATCGGTGGCTTGCCTTATGATCGTGAAAAAACCACTATGAAAAGTTTTACTCTCTGCCCGGAATGCGGAGCGGAATACAGAGATCCTGCCGACAGGCGGTTCCATGCCGAACCAAACGCTTGCCCGGTCTGCGGGCCGCAGCTTACACTCTGGATATGGGATGTAGAGGAAAGAAAATATCATCAGCTGCCGTTCAAGAAGCAAGCTGACCTTATTGAGGAAGTGATCACTCGTTTGGAATATGGGGGAATTATAGCTATTAAAGGGTTGGGCGGTTTCCACCTAGCCTGTGATGCTGATGACCCGGAAGCGGTCGAAGCGCTTAGGCGAGGCAAAAGGCGCCCAGGCAGGCCGCTAGCTGTGATGAGTAAAGATATTGAAACGATTGAGACCTATGCTGACATTACATCTGAGGAACGCGAGATGCTCCAGAGCAGCAGGAGGCCGATAGTTTTCCTGAAGAAAAAAACAGAGCATCACCTTGCGCCGAATATTGCCCCGGATAATGCATTTTACGGCGTGATGCTGCCTTATACACCACTGCATTACATCCTCATGGGAGGGGAGTACCGGGCGCTCGTTATGACCAGCGCGAATAATTCCGGGGAGCCCATTATTAAAGATAACGAAGAGGCGCTCGAATTTCTGCAGGGCGCGGCGAATTATGTTCTGCTGCACAACAGGGATATCCTTGTCCGCTGCGATGATTCGATCACCCGGTGGGATGGTGAGGATTGGTCATTCCTGCGGGTGTCGCGCGGCTGGGCGCCGAGATACATGAAGATGGCTTCGCCAATGCCGGACAGGCTTGCCTGCGGAGCGGAATTGAAGAATGCATTTACAATAACTAAAAAAGATCTGGCGTATACCAGCGGGCATATCGGTGACCTTGAGGATCACAAGACCTATCTTTCGTTCGTAGAGAATATCGATCACCTGAAAAAAGTTCTGGGCGTCGAGCCGGAACTGATCATCCACGATATGCATCCTGATTACCTGAGCACCATGTACGCTATGGAGCAGAAAACTGAGAAGGTTGCAGTGCAGCATCATCATGCTCATGTCCTCAGCAGTATGGCGCAGCACGGTCTGGATGAGCCGGTTATTGGGATCGCCCTGGATGGCACGGGCTACGGCGGGGACGGCACGATATGGGGCGGCGAGATACTAATCGCCGAACGGGACAACTTCGAGCGGAAGTACCACCTTCCCGCGGTCCCGCTTCCCGGCGGGGACAAGGCAGCGAAGGAGCCCTGGCGCATGACGTTAAGCTATATTGATGCGGCATTTGGTGGGGGTTTTTCCATACTGGATGGGATAAAGGAGCGGCGGTCTTACTCCGCTTTCTGGGAAAAAGATAAAGTTGATATGATCCGCCAGATGCTGGAGAAGGAATTGAACTCTCCGCTCACTTCCGCGGCTGGGAGGCTCTTCGGAGCGGTATCGGCTCTGCTGGGGATAAAGGAAGTTGCTTTGTTTGAAGGCGAAGCGGAGATGAGCCTGGAATATGCGGCGTCTTCGAGCCGGACGGAAGAATATTATGATATTCCTTTTGATGAGTCGTCAGCGATATTGCCGGGGATCGAGCTTTTCGCTGTTGTCGCCGGGGATTACCTGCAGGGGGCAGCGTCGCCGGATATCGCGAGGAAGTTTCACAATACATTGATAAGAGTACTCAGCCGGGCAGCGGATGCGCTCGCCGCGGTGACCGGGATTAAAAAGGTTGCGCTAACCGGCGGAGTGTTCCAGAATATGATTATGTTAAACGGTTTAAGAGAAAGTTTAAGAGCCTCCGGCCTGGAGCCGCTTACTCATGGCATCGTCCCGGCGAACGACGCGGGGATATCGGTCGGGCAGGCTTATTATATAAGGAAGGTTTAGATGTGCGTTGCGGTACCGATGAAGGTTAAGGAACTGAGGGGCGAGGAAGCGCTCGTCGAGCTGGACGGGTATGAGAAGGAAGTCTACATGATGCTGGTGGACGAGATAAATATCGGCGATTACGTGATGGTGCACGCCGGTTTCGCGATACAGAAGGTCAATCCCGAGGAGGCGGCGAGCACACTCGAAGCCTTGAAAGAACTCGGCGAGAAAATACAGGATATGGGATGAGTTACCTCAAACAGTTCCGTGATCCCGCGGCGATTTCGGCGCTGCTGGCGGAGATCGGAAAGGTGAACGACCCCACGAGGGAGTACTCCTTCATGGAGGTCTGCGGCACGCATACGATGTCCATATTCCGCTACGGGATCCGCTCCGTCCTGCCAAAGAATATCCGCCTGCTCTCCGGCCCCGGCTGCCCCGTCTGCGTCACCGATATCGGCTATGTCGATGCGGCGATCGATCTTGCCGGGAGAGAGGATGTAATCATCACGACCTTCGGTGATATGCTGCGTGTTCCCGGCAGCGGGACGAGCCTTTACCACATGCGAGCCGAGGGGAGCGATATAAGGATTGTCTATTCCCCTGCTGATGCCGTTGGGATTGCTAAAAAGGAAACGGCTAAGAAAGTGATTTTCCTTGCGGTCGGATTCGAGACGACGACGCCGACGATTGCGGGTTCGATAAAGATTGCTGCGGATGGTGATGTGGGGAATTATTTCATACTGCCCGGTAACAAGACTATGCCGAACGCTATGAGTGCCCTGGCCGGGAGCGGTGAACTGAAACTGGATGGTTTCATCTGCCCGCCGCATGTGAGCGCGATTACGGGGACGAAGCTCTATGATTTCCTCGCGGCGGATTACGGGAAATCGTGCGTGGTAGGCGGCTTCGAGCCGACGGATATCCTGCAGACTGTACTCATGTTGATGAAGCAGGTGAACGAGGGACGCGCGGAGGTTGAAAACCAGTACAGCAGGGTAGTGACCCGGGAAGGTAACATAAAGGCTACTGAACTGGTCGATTCTATTTTCGAGCCTGCGGATGCGGTCTGGCGCGGGCTTGGGGTAATCCCCGGCAGCGGCCTGACCTCAAACGCGGAGTACAGCAGGTTCGATGCATTGAAAGAATTTGATATCACGATGGACACAGGCAAGGACAACCCGGGTTGCATCTGCGGAGACGTCCTCACCGGGCGGAAAACACCTAAGGACTGCAAACTCTTCGGCAAGGCCTGCCTACCCGAAAATCCCCAGGGCGCCTGCATGGTCTCATCCGAAGGCACCTGCGCCGCGTACTACAAATATAACATCGAATAAATCTACTAGATACAAAGCAATCCAGATTTCAAAAACAACCGACAATAGATATAACTTTATAAGATATTGTCTATACTGATATATATTCTATTGACTAATACGTATTCTTAATATATATTATACTTAACAAACAACAACTATCTTGATAACATGGAGGAGATTTATTATGTCCTTTGGAATCTCGGCAGGGAATAAACATTGCACAGTGATTCCTCATACAACTTTTTCCATATTATTAATATTTATATTTTTACTCTGTAATTCTGTTTTTGCGGAAGGGAAAAAACCACAAGTGTCAGTTGAACAGAATCAACCTGATGAGAAAATAATTGAGATTGATTGGAAAACAGGAAAAGTGACTCTTCCTGAGAGTATTATAGAAAATGACATTGTAATTATTAAAATTATGCCCGGTTTCAATTTTATTAAGTATTCGCTTAGTTACGAGATCAAAGAGGAAAAAATTGAAATATAC
>JAFGBY010000092.1 GCA_016932915.1 Acidobacteriota bacterium
GACGGGTTGATCGTGGAACTCGGTAAAAATATCACTATCCCGCCCGATTATGAAATACTGGAAGGAGAGAACCTATGGGTTTATCCCGGCCTGATTGATTCACTCAATAGCCAGTATTTGATGATCGATAAGGAAAAGAAAAAAGAACATGGTAAATCGGAGCCTGGAGATAAGAAAAAAGCCTCACAGGAACTGTTGAAAACCGCAGGCCTTTTTAAAATGAAAAGTGGCGATATAAATAAAAACCTCCAGAGCGGAATAACTGTAATAAACCTGTTGCCGGAAAAGGAGATGATAACCGGTCTATCGAGCATAGTAACAGTGGTTGAAGCAGAAGAACCAGGAAAAGCATTGATTAAAGCTGACTATTGGCTTGGTGTTGCTTTCCAGGTAGATTCAGTAAACGCTTATCCGAACCAACTCCTGGGAGCAGTTGCTTATATACGCCAATTGATCAGTGATGTACAGTATTACAAAATGCATAAACAAAGATGGGAACGCTCAAAGGCCGGAATCCCAAGGCCTGAGTACAATCAATATTTTGAAGAGCTTGTTCCGTTCGCGATAGGAAAGGAAAAGATACTTTTCCTTTGCAAGAATAAAAATGACATCCTTCGCGCAATAAAAATGGGTAAAGAGCACAAACTGAATTATGTCATCGCAGACCTGGGTTCAGAGGCATTCAAGGTGATCCCGGAAATTAAAAAGGCGGGTGTTGATATCATACTGACACCTCATATAGACATCCCAAAAACCAGTATATACGCACAGCAGGGTAGTTACGTGAAAGAAAAAGCAGAAAAGGAGATCTATCCGAAAAATGCGGCACTGTTGGAAAAAGCAGGTATTAAATTCGCGATAGGTTCAATCGGTTCCGGCGATCCCGGCAAATTTACCAAAGAATTGGATGTTTTATTTAACAGCGGGCTCTCGAAGGAAAAAGCGCTTCGCGCGATGACAACCGATGCCGCAAGCATCCTGGGCCTTAAAACCGCCCTGGGAAGCATCGAGAAAGGTAAAATAGCGGACTTGATAATCACAGAGGGTAAACTCTGGGAGAAGGATTCTAAAATCAAGTACGCTTTTATCGATGGTATTAAGAATGAACTAAAAGCTCCAGCCAGGGACAGCAAACCGGGAGTTAATGCAACCGGTTCTTGGTCAGGCACTATCAGCGGAATAATCGGTGAAATGCCAGTTAAGTTCGACCTGGTGCAGGAAGGCGGAGAGATCACCGGGACGCTGAGCGCTGAAGGCGGTTCCTGGGATATTACTAATGGTTCGGTCTCTGGTAACTCTATCACCTTTGATGCAGCGGTTTCATTGGCATCCCGGGATATCGTGGTATCAGTTAGCGTCACAATCGAAGGTGATGAGATGAAAGGTTCATTAACCCTCGGCCGAATGGGAGAAATGGAACTGAAAGCCTCGAGAACTCCGGGGGAGGTGTAATATGAAAAGAAATATATTAGCGGGATTAATTATATCCCTCTCAATTTTAGTAGCATCCCCTGCTACTGGAGAAAGCGGTGATAATTCAGAATACCTGCTTCTGAAAAATGGTAATATCATCCCTGTAACATCGGATAATATTCCGAGCGGGGATATCCTGATAAAAGGTAACAAGATAATAAAAATCGGTAAATCGCTGACAGCTCCTGAGGGAGCAAAAATTATTGACCTTGACGGTAAGTATGCAATGCCGGGTATAGTTGACTCTCATAGCCACACAGCCATCGAAGCGGATGTAAGCGAAATCTCGGTTTATCTCACTCCTGAGGTCCATATTAAAGATGTCATTGATGACGAAGATATGAGTATCCTCTATGCGCTATCCGGTGGAGTTACCACCATCCACACAATGATAGGATCTTCTAATCCTGTAGGTGGGACTAATATCGTACTTAAGCTTCGCTGGGGGAAAAGCGCAGATGAACTGATATTCAAGGAAGCGCCAGAGACCATCAAATGGGCGCTTGGCGAAAATCCAAAACAATCTACATTCCCCACTCGTGAAGATAAATATCCCACCACCCGTATGGGAGTAGAGGCATCTATTCGCGCTTTATTCGAGAAAGCTAAAGATTACAAAGCGGAATGGGCACAATACCGTGATGCGAAGAAAAAAGGCTTGGATCCAATACCGCCACGTAAGGATTATGGTATGGAAGTGATGAGCGATGTGCTGGATGGTAAGATCTGGATACGCTGCCATGCCTATCAGTCCGAAGAGATGCTCTCGGTCGCAAAACTCTGTAAGGAGTACGGAGTTAAACTTGGCGCCTTCGAGCATGGGCCGGAAGGCTACCGTATTGCAAATGAGCTTGCTGAAATGGGCGTACCTGTATCCGGATTCGTAGATGCTTGGTCTTATAAGTGGGAGGCGTATTTCACAATGCCTCATCATCTTGCATACTTGATGAAAAGAGGTGTACTGGTTGCCATCAATTCCGACAGCGACGTAAAAATGAGACGGCTTTTTATCGATGCTGCAAGGCTAATGCGCTTTGGCGGATTAACCGAAAATGAAGCGTTACGAACAATAACAATAAATCCTGCGATAATCCTTGGCGTCGAAAAATATATAGGCTCTCTTGAAACAGGTAAACAGGCTGATATCGCTATATTTACTCGTCACCCTCTTGATCCGTTTACCCGGGTTGAAATGACCATAGTAGACGGTCAAGTGGTATTTGACCGGGTTCAGTATCATGCCGACCTGCAAAAATTAGCGGATGAAGAAAAAAAGGCTGAAGAAAGTAAAAAAGAAAAAAAGCAGGAGAATAAAAAGAAACCGGAAAAACCTGTAAAATCGGAGGTAATATAAAATGAAAAAATTAAGTATCATATTACTGGCCGTTTTTCTTGTAACAATTAACCTGCTTCCGATTTACGCTTCAGGGAAGAACGAACCAATCCTGATTAAAAATGCAACAATTTACCCGATTACCAGCGAAAAAATCACGGGCAGTGATCTACTAATCGAAAACGGGAAAATAATAAATATAGGTAAAGACCTTAAAGCTGATGGCGCCAGGATAATAGACGCAACCGGGCTTAACCTCTACCCGGGCCTCATAGATGGTTTTTCCAAACTCGGTATGGTGGAAATGTGGGCTATCGCCGCAACGACTGATACTACAGAAGTCGGCAGGATGAATCCCGAACTGAAGACAACCTGGGCGCTCAATCCATTTTCAGTCCATATTCGCACAGGCAGGATAACCGGCATCACCACTGCGATAGTGGGTTCTTCGGGTAGTCTTTTCCCGGGAATTGCATCCCTGATAAAACTTGACGGGTGGACAACAGATGAAATGACGGTCAACGATGAGTTCGCCTCTATTTTGATATTCCCCGTCACACCCAGGGATAAAAAACCTGAGCTAAATGACAAGAAAGTCCAGGAAATAAAAGATATCTTCAAGGAAGTAAAAAGATATGCCGAACTGAAGAAACTCGCAGCTGCCGGAAAATCCGATTTCATTAAAACTTATCCAAAGTATGATGCTCTCATCCCGGTAGTTGAAGGGAAAAGACCTCTAATAATAGAAGTCTCAACAGCACGAGATATTGAAAAAGCCATCGCTTTTGCCGAAGAGATGAAACCAATGAAGGTGATCCTCTATGACTGCGTTCAGGGTTACCGCGTGGCTGATAAAATCGCAAAAAGCGGATTACCCGTGATGCTCGCGGATATGTTTGGTGGTTTTATGTCCGTTCAGCCGTATGAGCCGGATGAAGCTTATGACGCACAATGGACTAACCCGGCAGCGCTGGCTAAAGCAGGTGTAAAATTCTGTTTCACCAGCGGTGGAGTGGCTTCAGCAGCGAAGGATATGCCATATTTCGCAGCCCGGGCAGTGGCTTTTGGTCTGGATCATGATACAGCATTAAAAGCAATGACAATTAATACAGCTGAAATCTTGGGTATTGCTGACAGGGTAGGTTCCATCGAGATAGGCAAGGATGCGGATATCATCCTTGTGGAGGGCGATCCCCTTGATGTCCGCTCTGTTGTAAAATATATGTTTATTGATGGTAGAGAAATCGACCTGAAGGATAACGTTTGGGATCAATTCTACGATAAGTGGAACACACGCCCGAAAAATTAAAGCCATTAAATTTTAGCTAGAATTCCTCAAACTGTTATTCCCAGTTTGAGGAATTCGTATATAATAGAGACATATGGATAATTATAAATTAAGGGTTAGTAAGTGAAATACGAAAACGGAAAAACAGATGAATATCTTATTGCCCTGCGCGACGAGATAGACAATTTTGAGACAATTGCCAAGCAGATTAAACCGGAATCCGGTGAATTACCGACTCTTTCCGGCATAGATATCTACGGTGAGATCATGCCGCATAAAGGGCCTATCGGTGGAGATCACATTATCTATGTTGACTTCAACAAACGTTACGATCTGGACCTTCTAATTGAAGAAGCAAATAACAAGAAAAATACTGGCCTAGCGAAACTACTGGAAGAAAACAGGACTAAAGCTGGTGTACTTGTTGCTGATGTCTCAGGGCACCGTATTACAGACGCAATGCTTGCGGGAATGCTGCACCAGGCTTTTCTGCTTGGTGTCATTTATGAGCTCGAACACAACGGAACCATTACAAATGACCTGTTCGAGAAAATTAACACGAGGTTTTATAAATCATCCGCTGTTAATAAATTTATAACGATGATCTATGGGGAAATATCACAAACCGGCAAATTCAGATTCATCTCTGCCGGACACCCTGCCCCGCTGGTATTTTCAAACGAATACAACAAGTTCATGGAAATCAGTAAAGACTGGCTTATGACATATCCCCCAATTGGCACCATGCCCTCAGCAATACACATGGATATCGAAAGGCATGACTCCATCATAGGCCAGAAAGAAAGTTATGTAGTAAACGAGATTACCCTCATGGGTAAAGGAGATATCCTGATTCTCTTCACGGACGGACTTTCTGAACATGAACGTTCGGATGGCGAATCCTATATCATCGCTCGACTGGAGAAAATCCTTCGAGATGAGAAATCTAAACCGGTTTATGAAATTTTCAACATCATTAAGGAAGACCTTCTTATCTTCGCTGAACCTGAGGACGACATAAGCCTTGTCCTGATCAAAAAGAATTGAAACAGGCCAACAGGAAGACAATCAACGTTAAGGTAAAGACTTGATTATAATACTCTCATGCATCGCTGGCGGCTTTTTCCTGGGATTGTTTTTTAAAGACAATAAAAAAGCAGGCTCAATTTTTATAAAGCTGACAGATTTTTCCATTTACGTACTCTTACTGTTCCTCGGAATTTCAGTCGGATCCAACAGGGAAATAATAGATAATATCGGGCAAATAGGTCTGCAGGTTTTGATAATTACCCTTCTTGGCCTGATGGGAAGCCTTTGCCTTGCCTATTTTGTCGGCAAACATTTCTTCAAAGGGGAAAAAAGATGAAAGGAAGCCTGACTATTTTATCCTTTTTCCTCGGCGGGCTTATATTGAGTTTATTCGGCCTGGTTCCGGGTAAGTTGCTGGATCAAGATTTGACTATGTATATTCTCTATGTCTTACTCTTTTTTGTTGGCGCAATGGTCGGTAGTGACAGGGAAACATGGCACAAAATTAGACAGCTAGATTTCAGGATAGTACTTGCCCCATTGACCGTGATTTTCGGTACACTTGGCGCTATTGCTGTTTTTTCTTTTCTTATACCTGGAATCAATATGCGGGATTCCCTCGCAATCGGGGCAGGATTCGGTTATTACAGCCTTTCCAGTGTGATCATAACAAATCTCCGGGGTGAAACACTCGGTGTAATCGCTCTCGCAGTCAATATTACCAGGGAAATCCTCACACTTACCCTTACTCCCTTGATTGCTAAATATTTTGGGAATCTTGCTCCGGTCGTTTCCGGAGGCGCAACAGCGATGGATACAACTTTACCGATTATTACAAAATACTCTGGAAAAGAATACGCTGCCTACGCGATATTCAGCGGATTTATCCTCACAATCCTCGTCCCGATACTGGTAACTTTTATTCTTAAAATCTGATTTTAATTTCTCGGAATCGTGCACCCGAGGCCATCAATGTAATAGGTTTTAGTGTCCAGTTCGCCTACCGGCACCTGACCCCAACCGAGTATATTCAGGTATCTTTTATTCCCGATCTGCCCGCAAATGAAAGATGATGCAGACTGTTTATCATTAAAATGCTGCTCCTGGAAAAGTAGATCCTTTTCCAGAAACTCCTCGGACATCCCGGCAAGCCATTCATTCCGGTATTTTTTCTTTGCATTATACGAATCCCAACTGCCGATATGTATCCTGCCTCCGTTCCCAAATTTGTGTATATAAATATAGACCCCACCACGAACAGGAGTATCGTCCTCAGCAGATATTTCTCCCTGCCTCTGGAATTCATCGTAACTGCGCCTTGTATTCGCCTGGGTGAGAGTCCAGTACGGTTTTATAGAAGGATGGAGTTTCATAAAGTGTGTACGGCTGACCTGTTTTTCAATCTTCTCGAAGCTCGTGCCCTTACGGAAACTCAGGATAATAGCATCAGTACTCACAATATGCGGCATCCCATAGCTGCCACGCGGCGTAAAGACCGCACCTGCGCTGAATGAGCTTCGGATGTTCTCCAGATCCTGATCTGTAATATCAATCGTACATCCGGCGATTATAACAGCACCCAGACGAGGGGGATTCTGGATACCGAAATGTTCCCAGAACTGTGACCAGTCATAAGTCTGGTCCCCTGAACCGAATACCTGAGGATTAGAATGAGTACCGATGACAAGAACATCTCCGTCCCTGAGATTCCTTAAATCCTGAATACTCTGTTGTTTGTCGCCGATATGGCGACTGTTATCAAGATTTTTAATTGGAAATTTCCATGATGCTCCCCATTTAGAAGGAATCTCAATACCAACAATTTTTGGATTACCCGCTAGAACTAACGAAGCGGTTAAAAATAAAACCAGGAAGCTGTATAGCAGAATTTTTCTATTACTCATGTCTTGTACCCCGTTTATAATTGACTTAATAACAATATACAGTCAACAGTGTAAACTGTCCATGTTTAAGATTGGGAATAAAAAACAAATAACAGATATTAACTATTTCAGGTCAGGAGGTCAGCCAGGTCACGAAGGACTTTTCGGTTTTCCCAAATCAGGTTTTCCGCTGTAATTTTAAGATCCCTGATATTTTTCTTGTCGCTGTTGTCCATTTCATCATTCTCTTCCTGGAGCTTCGCCTGGATCCGAAGATATTTTTCTGAACCGAGCAGAATACCCGCCTGGTGATCCACCGATTGGCTGATACCATCATAAACAGAGCTCAACATCGGCTTCGCCCAGCTGCTGAGCCCCCATCCCCTTGCCTGGTCATACGGTAGACGTTTTGAAACCCGGCCGGTTCCAAGAGAAACTATAAACATATCTTCAAAGGTCTTGCGAGGAAATAATTGAATAGCTTCTACCAGGGCGCACATCGATGGATTATTAGCGACAATACCGCCATCCACAAGAGCGTAATAATCCGATTTCCCGGGGATATCTAACTTAGCGGGCTCAAAATAGGTTGGCGCAGCAGAAGTAGCTTTAGCGACTAATTTCATCGGGAAGTCATATCCATCCTTCTTTTTATCCCTGGCATAGTATGATTTAAAGAAAAACGGGTGGCGTCTCTCAATTTCATATGATGGCACAACTACATTTGTGAGCGCCTGTGAAAGCATAGTATCGCCAAAATAAGCTTCAAGTACCTCATCAAATCCGTAAGATGGATATTTTTTCTCAGCGATATTTCCCAGGGCAGCAATCCTATGTATAAAAGTACGGGAGAAGATCCGTTCCCCCTTGAACTCATAAAGTTTTACGACATCTTCAGCGGTGTATTGTGGTTTTCCCTGTTCATCCGGTTTCGTAAGGGTAAGGGCGATTATTCCACCGGTCGAGCTCCCGGCAATTAAATCAAACAAATCACTTATCTTCGCGCCTGTCAGCTTTTCGAGTTCAGTAAGCAACATAGCAGGTATGATCCCCCTGATGCCGCCTCCATCGATAGATAGGATCCTGACTGATGGTTTCTTCTTTCTGCCAAAAGGCAGTATGTTCAGATGTTTTGATGATAGTGATTTTATTATCATATCGCCCGCAATTTTTGAATTCAGACGATAAAATTAACACAAATAATGAAAAAAGAAAATTCAGAAAAGTAACTCATAATGTAAGAACTTTTAAACCGATTATCCGTGTATTAAAATATACTCAGAACTAAAGTTACATCTATTTATTTAATAATACTTACGTAAATCCATGAGGGTTAACAGGACAAAATAAGGTAAAAAATATGAACCTATGGAGAGTAAAAATGAAACAAGTAATCAAGTTTATAATAATCGGAACTTTACTGATCCTGGCGCTTTCTTGTGAAGAGCAAGAACCATTTATATCTTCAGGTCAATACAATGGAACGTACTGGCCAACCAATGCCTGGTTATCATGCTCCCCAGAGGAAGTACAAGTAGATTCAGATGCCTTGTATCGGGTTTATGAATATGCTTCAACGGCAAGTTTTAACACATATGGGCTTATCATTATTAAAGACGGATATATTATCGGTGAAGCATATCTGAATGGATATACAGAAAATGACAGGTTCACAAGCTACTCTGTATCAAAAAGCTTTCTTAGCGCTTTAATTGGGATCGCAATTGACGAAGGTTATATCGATGATATTGACGATTTTGCCTATAAATATTTCACTGAATGGCAGGCAGAGGGAATAGACCCAAGAAAGAAATTTATTACGATAAGGCATCTATTACAGATGTCATCCGGCATTTTATGGAACGAAGATTATAACGACGAAGCCAATTCTATTATGCAGATGGCAGAATCTGGCGACTACCTTACTTTCATGCTGAATCAACCAATGGAATCAAATCCCGGCACAATATGGGAGTACAATACCGGTAATTCGGTGCTCCTTTCGGGATTGATCCAACGAACCACCGGGATGAACACTTTCCAGTATGGAATGATGAAGATGTTCCAGACAATAGGAATTCCCGGGATAGAATGGTCGGAGGATGAAACCGGACTGACGACTGGGGGATGGGGGATTCATGCAACACTCAGAGAATACGCAAAATTTGGTTATCTTTTCATTAACAATGGCCTGTGGGAAAATGAGCAGGTTGTGCCGGAGAACTGGGTAAGAACCAGCACAACCTCTATATCACCTAATATCCCGTATTATTGCTTACACTGGTGGAGAATCACTGGTCTGGATGCTTATAACCTGCCTTCCGGCGTGTATGCCGCTAAAGGCATCCATGGGCAATTAATATATGTTATACCGGATCACAATATTCTCGCAGTAAAAACAGGCAACGATCCTGACCCAATCTTCCAGGGATGGAACGAGGTGGAATTCATCAGTCGTATACTGGATAGCTTACAGTAATAAAGCATAAAATTACGCACCGGTTTCAATCATATATAATATGTGATTCCGGTGCGGTATATACTAGTGATCACACAGATTATCACCCGTAGTTAGACTTCCATTCATGAATTCCTGGATGAGCTGCTCCCCTTCCATTCTTGGTGCACCGCAGATTACTTTTATCCCCTGTGCCTCGAAAAGGCTTATTGCTCTTTGCCCGATACCGCCGGCAATAATAATATCGGCTCCTTTATCCGCCAGCCATTTCGGCAGCAATCCCGGCTCATGAGGAGGAGCCTCAAATGTATTCCTATCCTTTACCTCTCTTTTATCCGCATCAATATCAAAAATTGTGAATGTCTCACAGTGTCCGAAATGCGCAGAAAGTTTTCCTTCCGCTATTGGTATTGCTATTTTCATATTCACTCTCTCCTATATTTATCTATATGAACTTGTCATTGTTCATTTTCCGCCAAATTGCTTCAATATCTTCAGATGCTGCGCCGCCGTACTCAACAGTCGTCTTCACGGCAACCTGGGCCTCGGTGACCGATTTATCGTAGCGTATCCTGCCGATCACACCCTTGCATTTTTGATTCGCTACCTCTTCGATTCGATCACTGATCTCCATGTTTATGTCCCATTTATTGATACAAACCATAGCTGGAATCTTAAAATGCGATGTTAGCGAGAGAACCCTCTCCATATCATGAAGACCGGAGAGTGTCGGCTCGGTCACTATCAACACCGATGTTGCCCCGGTGATGGATGATATAACCGGACAGCCGATTCCCGGAGGGCCATCCACCAGGATAAGGTCAGCACCGCTTTCTTCTGCTATTTTTCTTGCCTGCTGGCGGACAATCGTAACCAGCTTGCCAGAATTTTCTGCCGCCATCGCCAGCCTGGCATATACCATATGTCCAAATCGGGTATCAGCAATATACCATTCTCCACATAGGCTTTCCTCGAAATGGATTGCATCTGCGGGGCAGAAGCGGTAGCAGACTCCACATCCTTCGCATAAATAAGGTTTAACGGAGTATTTGAAATCTGTGCTATCACTGATTTTAATCCGCGATATCGCATCGAACCGACATAATTCATAACAACGTCCGCATCCTGTGCATTTGTCCTCTATTATCTCGGCTTCGTGACCGCTTACAAATTGTTCAGTTTTTATAATCTCAGGGCTGAGAATGAGATGAAGATCAGAAGCATCCACATCACAATCGGCAAATACGGCATTTTTTGCCAGTGCCGCGAACGAGCCGACAATACTGGTTTTTCCTGTACCGCCTTTCCCACTGATAACAACAAGTTCTCTCATCTGATGCCACCGGCTTCTTCCATAATTCTCTCAAGTAGGCCTTTGAACAGTGGAATATATTCAGGATAGCTGTTTATTATAGTTCTACCCCTTGAATAAGCTTCGGCTATCCTCCTGTCATCCTGTATCTTAGCTAAGACGGGGATATTTTTCTCCTTACAATAATCTTCGATCATTTCATCCCGTTCCCCAGCCCTGTTTATGATCACTCCGTGTTTTAACTCGAGAACTTCTATAGTTTCGACCGCCAGTTTCAGATCATGCAGCCCGAAAGGGGTAGGCTCGGTCACCAGTACAACATAATCAGCATCAGCAGTAGCTGCAATCATCGGGCAAGATGAACCGGGTGGCGAATCGATGATACTCAGCGCATCATCCACTATTTTCCTTTTTACCGACCTGATAAGGGGCGGCGCCATCGTATTCCCGATATCCAGGCGTCCCTGGAAAAATTCCAGGTTTTTCGATTTACCGTATTCGATTACGCCTATCCTCCTGAGAACCTCGCTGATCGCGTTCTCCGGGCAGACAAGTCCACACCCACCGCAGCTGTGACAGAGTTCCGGGAAAACCAATACAGTCGTGGCAAGCGTCGCCAGGGCATTATATCGGCAGAACTCACTGCATTTCGCGCATGCTGTGCAAGCGTCGTTATTTATCTCCGGTACAAGGGCAGTATTTTCCTCGGCTTTACACTCATGGACATCCAGGAAAATTCCACTGTTCGGCTCCTCCACATCACAGTCAAGCAATCGGACTTTACCTTCTACCACAAGGGCAAGGTTAACAGCGACAGTGGTTTTCCCGGTTCCTCCCTTACCTGATGCGATGGAAATTATCATCCCCAATGACCTTCCACATCCGGTTTATCGACAGCTTTCAGCTCGCCTGCCTTATATTTATTTATTGCATCCATGATCTTTCCAGTAACATCAACGATCACTTCAACCCCGGCTGCCTGTAAGACCTTAAATGCTTTAGGGCCGCAATGACCGGTAAGTAGTACTTGAGCGCCAGATTTGACGATTTTCTCGGCAGATTGAATTCCTGCACCTTGATCACTGTTAAGGTTCTGCTTATTATCCTCAACCGTGTAATTTCCATCATCGGTATTAAAAATAATAAACTGGTTGGCCCTGCCAAACCGGGAATCGACTTCAGATTCCAGCGCTTCACCCTGTGCCGTTATTGCAATAATCATAGAATCTCCTTATTCATATCCAGTATTGTCCTTTTCGAACATGTTTTAGCTTGCTTATTCTTTCGGTTCTGTAAGGTCTTCCATCCTTTTATTTATAGCATCCAATTGCTGCTGCAACACAACAGCATGGTTTTTAAGAATTTCGACCTCCTGTTTCTCATCCACAGGTACAGGTACATTCATACTGCCGTATGATGACATAGGTACTCCGGTGGCATAAAAACGGTTTCTCCATCCGCGTCCACCCGCTTGCATTCCTCTGCCTCCACGCATTCCAATACCTCTTCCGGGAATAAGATTCATAAAACCGGGTGTATCATAACCAGCGCATAATCCCATTGCCCTTCCTGTCATCGGCCCCGCCCCTGCCGGGCCTGTTCTATCTCCTCTTGGCATTTTTTCTCCTTTCTAAACTGTCTCTTCCCTGATCATGATAGCTCCACACTCAGGGCATTTCTTTTTCTTACATGGTGAACCTTGAATATGCCTCTCCTTGTATCCGCACTTCGGGCAGATACAGTTCCCGCCGGGGCCTGTACGCTTGATCCCACCGGAACGGCCTCTGCCGCCTGCACCGGAACCTGGTGAACCTGACCTGTTTGGCATTCTATCTATCCTCCATATTTCTGAAGCGACCGCGGCACTGTCCTCGCCTTTTGCGCATATGGCAACCCGGCATCCGGAACCGGTTGTCCGCCAACTGATCCCGCGCCAACGCATCGACAACCTCTTCAACCTCCCCGCACACAAACGGCAGCACATTCACACCATTGGAATTCAGGATTTTTTCGGAATAATAAGAGATCGCTCCACAGACAAGGAGCTCTACCTTTTCCTCGGCAAGCATACGTGCACGGGAGAAAATATCCCCGTCTTTGAAAGAAAGGTTGCCTATCAACCTGGTGCTGTTATCTTCAATCTCAAATATACTTACATTCTGAGAGACATCGAAGACCGGCGCCAGACGTTTATCCAGTACTGAAACCGCAATCTGTTTTTTCATATTCACATACTTCCGGATACTAACAGAGCAATTCCTGTACCACACCACAAAAAACGATCATTTGTATATTGTTGATATTATAGGAGATACAAGATAGTATTATGAGTAAACACAAAGATAGTCGCATTATTGCGACATTGTCACATCACATAGTCGCATTATCGCGACCCATCAATGTTTCAATCCACGTCCATCTTCTGAGGGCAATTGAATGCCGAGTCTTTCTATTTTCCTGTAGAGTGTGCTTTTATGAATACCTAGATCTCGTGCCGCCGCAGTGCGATTAAATCCGTTTCGCTCAAGTGCAGCAAGAATTAAATTATATTCAAGCAGATCTTTTGAGACTTTTATATCATCAAACCTATTTTCTTGTTTGATCCTGCGGGTTAGTTCAGTTGGAAGATCATTAAAACCAATATAATCCGGATTACACAGTACAAATGCCCGTTCTATCGTGTTTTCCAGTTCCCTGATATTCCCAGGCCAGTCATAAGCCATAAAAAGCGACATAACCTCCGGTTGCACACCTTTGATGTTCTTTCGCTGGAGATTATTAAACCTGTAAATAAACTGTTCTGTGAGCAAAGGCAGGTCTTCCTTCCTCTCACGGAGAGGAGGCATATCGATCCTGATTACATTGATGCGGTAATATAAATCCTCACGGAATGAACCATCCTTCACTGCTTCGGCCAGGTTTATATTCGTTGCAGCAATGATCCGTGCATTGGTTAGCTCAGTTTTTGTAGAACCAAGCGGGTCAAAAGATTTTTCCTGCAATACACGCAAGAGTTTCACCTGCATGGTGTTTGTAATCGTACCGATTTCGTCCAGCAATATAGTCCCATCTTTTGCCATCGTAAAGCGGCCAGGTTTATCCTTAGCCGCGTCAGTAAACGCGCCAGCTTTATGGCCGAACAGTTCTGATTCAAGAAGAGCGTCAGGCAGAGCCCCGCAATTTACAGCAATAAATGGTTTATCCCGCCGTGAACTTAAGTTGTGAATCGCTCGGGCAATTAGTTCCTTTCCAGTTCCCGATTCACCCTGGATCAGTACCGTACTGCTGCTTTCTGCTATAAGGGGGATTAGCTCAAATATCTTACGCATAACCGGGGACCTGCTGGACATATCACCAACCCTGAAGCCGTCTTTGAGTTCCTGCCTCAGTTCTTCAATTTCACTTAAATCCCTGAAGGTCTCGGCCCCCCCGGTGATATTACCATCCCTATCACGGAGTACAGCGGTCGATACAGAGATAGGAATCTTCTCTCCATCCGGATTAATAATATAACAGGATTTACCAATTATTGGTTTATCCGTTTTAATGGTTCGCCTTAGTGCGCAATTACCTTCGCATAAGCTGGAGCGGAAGACCTCTGAACATAGCCTGCCAATAGCTTCATCTCTTGGGATCCCGGTTATTCTCTCAGCAGCTCGGTTGAAGCTGGTTATAATCCACTCCCGGTCGACTGTAAAAACACCATCCGAGATACTATCAAGGATAGCATCGGTATATATGTGATGATCCGATTTTTTGTTCTTTTTCTCGCCGGCCATTGTTCTTATTTTTCGATTTAAATTAATGATTTAAAACCATATGCCATCTAAAGAAACAGGAAATTCAAGTTCTACTCCATATACAAGTATTATTATAGCAAGCATATAGGATCATCACAAAAGAGAATTGAATTGTAAGTGTTACACATTATAGTTATAAAACCGGTTTTTCAATACTTTCTGGAATCAAAAATAAGAAAAAGTTGGCACTTTATCGGCAGCAGTGTTTGACATTTGGCAATCATTATCTTATATTAGCTATGCACCTTCCAATTATTAAATTGTAAAAGGTACCTCTTAACCGTAGCCGGCTGTTAAAGCCGGCTTTTTTAGTTCATTTCAGGATTATTATTTGCAACTCTACGTAGATAGCTGTGTTAAGAAGGTGCAATATACTATCTAAATCAATTAAACCGGAGGTTAAGATGAATACCTTAAAAATAAGCCTATTAATATTGTTTGCGGCTGTGTTCTTCGCAGCTTTCAGCGTTGCGGATTGCGGAGGTTGCAGCTCCCATAAAGCCGACAAAAGCAGTGACCACCATTCAGAAATGAAAGCCGGCAATCAGGTGATGTGTCCTGTAATGGGTAACAAGATCAATAAAGATGTATATGCTGATTACAACGGCAAGAGAGTATATTTCTGTTGTGCTGCATGTATAGATAAATTCAACAAAGACCCGGAAAAATACATCAAGAGTCTCACTGAAGAAGGCGTGGAAATAGCCGATGCTCCCGTGCTCCAGGAACTATGCCCTGTAACAGGTAATAAAATAAATACCAAGTATCACAGCGATTACAAGGGCAAGAGAGTATATTTCTGTTCACAGAAATCAAAGGATGCTTTTGACGCGAGCCCGGATAAATATTTTGATAAAGTAAAATGGGAAGAAGAGAAAAAAGATAAATAACAGTAAATATAATAACTAAAAAAGCCCCTTGCCTTTCGGCTGGGGGCTAATTTTTTCCAACTAATCTGTTAATTACCCAATATAGTACTCACAATCGGTTATAGCTCTTTCGTTATTCGTTAAATTAGAATCGACTATATTAGTACTGGTGATTTCTACTTTAGCAGTGATCTTTGAACCTCTTCCGATAATATCATAATAAACGTCATTCCATACTGCTACTACCTGAGTCTGGTGCGGGTTAAGAGTGATATTATATGTCCATGTTTTCCATGTGCAGAGCTCGCGTTTGAGAGAAAAATACCTTATCGTGACTTTAGCATTGACGATCAAACTTGAATTGTTATATACATGTACCTTCATGTTGTTAGGAATCAGTACATTCAGTTCCTTCAGATCTTCGAAACAGAGGCATGGGTGCGTCTCAATAATACCTATCGAAAGATCAGCTGATTGCTGGTGTGGACTAACTGTTTTTGTTGTAGGCGGCAGATTATCCGCAAACAAAGCAATCGGGCTTACAACCAGATTAAAAATCAAAACAGTGATTGTAAACTTCAGAATAAACGATTCACTCATAGAATACCTCCATTGCAGGATTATGGGAATTTTATCTTCAACTTTTATATAATATTATATAAGTTCATAATTGTCATTTTAAATCGTTTGCGTCTTCAAATCATTTAGATAAAGGTTTTTAAGCAGATCAGTAGAATTACTTTAATATGGCAAGATAGAAAGAAAAGAAAACCGGGATATTAAACATTAAAAAAATACCCCCTGCCTTTCGGCTGGGGGCTGATTTTTTCCAACTACTCTGTCAATTACCCGATATAATACTCACACTCATTGATCTGACGTTCATTATTTGTCAAATCAGGATCAGTGATATTTGTGCTTGTGACTTCGACCTTTGCTGTGATTTTGGTGTTTCTCCGGATTAGATCATAATAGGTATTACCCCAGATTGTAACGACCTGAGTCTGGCGTGGACTAAGAGTAATATTCCTGGTCCATGTTTTCCATGCTCCGTTTTCACGATTAAGAGAGTAGTATTTAACGGTGACTTTGGCATTTACTGTCAGACTCGAATCATTGAATACCCTTACTCTCATATTTTTAGGAGCAAGTACATTCAGATTCTTCAGATCATCTGCACAGAGACAAGGATGTGTCTCTATAATACCGACAGAAAGATCAGCAGAAAGCTTCAACTGTAAAGCTGTTCTCACTACAGTTGTTGCTGGTGTTATTGTCGGTGGATCATCCGCAAAGAGTGCCGCGGGGCAGACAATAAGACTGAAAATTATCGAGATAACGACCAGATTTAGAGTAAACGATCCCTTCATAGTAAACCTCCAATGTTAAAATTTTGGGTTCTTCCTTATTTGAAATTATATTAACATATAAGTTCACAAATGTCAATCTATTTCTTATAGAGGCTTTCATTCCGCTTTGACCTTCCATTCTGTTCATGTTAAATTTCCAGAATGACAATAAATAAATCTCTCAGAATCGTAATATGCGGGACACAGGTCCCCTTTATCCGCGGCGGAGCGGAAAAACTGGTTGATACCTTGACTGTTAATCTTCGAGAGAGAGGTCATATAGTCGATACCGTTATGATTCCATTCCAATGGTACCCGAATGAAAACATCCTTCCTACTGCGCTGGCATGGAGACTCATAGACTTGAAGGAATCGGCACATAACCCAATCGACCTGGTCATTGCAACCAAATTTCCGTCTTATTTTATAAACCACCCAAACAAGGTAGTCTGGCTGGTTCATCAACATCGCGCATCATTCGATCACTATACAACACCATATACACCTTTTAAAAATATCTCTAAGGATCATAAATTACGAGAAGAGATAATGATGTACGAAAGAAAATTCCTCGCGGAAGCGAAAGTCCGGTTCGCAATCAGTAAAAATGTCGCTGACAGACTGGATAAATTCCTTGGACTTCAAGCAGAACCGCTTTACCCTCCATTGATCCATCCTCATAAATATTACAACCTCGATGGAAAGGGTTATATATTATCGGTATCACGTCTTGAGGAGGATAAACGAGTTGATCTGCTTGTAAAGGCTCTTGCTCATACAAAATCGGGCGCACGCGCCAAAATAGTTGGAACCGGAAGTCAGATGGAAAGATTGAAACAGATGGCTGAAGAACTTGGCGTTAGCGGCAGAGTCAGTTTCCTGGGATTTATTACCGATGAAGAGCTTTATCATCTATATGCAGATTCTACTGCGGTATTTTTCGCTCCATGGGATGAAGATTACGGCTATATCACAATAGAAGCATTTCAATCAGGGAAACCTGTTATTACATCGACACAATCGGGAGGAACACTTGAATTTGTTGAAGACGGGATAAACGGATTTGTGACTGATGGATCACCGGAAAAAATTGCTAAAGCAATAGATAATATTTTCAGCAAACCTAAACTCGCCGCTAAAATGGGAGAAAAGGGATTCGAGAAAGTACAATCGATTACCTGGGATCACACGGTTGAAAGGCTTATATCTACGTGTAAATAGATAAAAAAATGGTCGGGACGAGAGGATTTGAACCTCCGGCCTCCTACTCCCGAAGCAGGCGCGCTACCCGGGCTGCGCTACGCCCCGATATGTTGTTATTTAATGACTTATTCTTCCAATAAGATA
>JAFGBY010000093.1 GCA_016932915.1 Acidobacteriota bacterium
AACTGGTGGGTATATATCGCAAATACCGACGAGGATTTGCCGGATTTGCCGTTGCCAAACGATGTGATTTACCCCAAGGAGTAATACTCGACAGACGGCAACTACGTTACTGCTATCGGTCTGCTGTAGGGATTAACCTGCTTCTATTCCTTCCAGACGCAATAGTATTTAGCGACAAGCGCGCCGCCAGTGTGTGTCCATGTATTAGTCTTGCCGACGTGGACATGCGTCCAGTTCTGCATGTCCAGAGAATAATAGACACAATAACTCATATTTGGCAAAGAGTTCCACTGTATCGTTACATCATTGCCATTTACTGTTATTGAATTTATGTATAAATCGTCAGGATCTGCGTGATAACCCATATCAACGATGCCGCTATCAGTTACGCGGTCAGTTCGTGTGGAAAAATTATCCATGCCGTTAGATGACGCATTTGCACTGCCTGTATCAACGCATGGGCTATTGCTTGATTGTCCCGCCACTGTCTGGCTCAGACAACAATCGTTAAGAGGTCCTTTCACAAATAACGGATCAGCATCAATGCAGTTGAGTGAGTCAAACCATGGCTGTCCTGTGCCATCCTTGATATCGCAATAATCTACTGTCACACTCGTATCCGCGTTAAAATTATCAGGATTGTTCCCCCACATGATACAATCGGTAATTGTTGCATTGTTTCCGCTCGAATTCATCCCGCCTCCTAACACCACTGATTTATTCCCTTTGAAGGTGCAGTTACTTATTATGGGACTACATAATGTGCCCGTACTGCTTAGACAAATTCCTGCTCCGCTCGACCACCACGTCTCATTCTCAACAAACAGGCAGTTCTTAATCTGAACACTGCTGTAGTTTTGCGAGTAGATTCCGCCTCCTTTTTGCGCGTTATTCTTTCTTATCCTGCACCAATAGACCGCGGGAGTTTTCAGAGGCATGCTTGAATTATTGAAGTAAATTCCACCGCCATATTGATCTGAGTAATTTTCCTCAATAAGACATTTCAGGATGGTTGGTTCACTGTCATAGCAATATATTCCCCCGCCACTATACGGATCAGTCGAATTGTCGGAAATTAGACAGTCACGTATAAGAGGATTGCTTCCCGTATTGCATGATATCCCTCCTCCTCCTGTTGCGAAGTTTTCGGTTATTATGCAATTGTATATCGTCGGACTGCTTCCCTCGCAGCGGATTGCTCCACCCCAATCGGCATTTCCATTTTTTATAGTTAAGCTTCGCACCATTGCGGAACTGCTTTCTCCCGAATGGAAATAGAAGCCTCTGCCTGAATCTTCGCAATCAATAATAGTCAATCCCGGGCATGCTTCACCCCGTACTGTAATAGTTTTACCGTCGAAATCTAGATTCTTGTTCCCGGTACCTGTATATGTGCCTGCTCTTATCTTAATCGTATTCCCTGTGTTAGCGGCGTTTATCGCACTCTGAATATCCGCGTAGAAATCAGGTACCCAGATGCATGGATCTATATTCAGAACTCCTGCAGTAACGGTGTTGTAACCAGCGGGCATGCCTGTTGGCAGGTTATACCATGCTTCACTCATATAAACCCATTGATTTGCCACCGGATCCCACCATGGATCACCCCAGCCGAAATTGAGATGAAAAGTGTTGTCGTCACGATATCCGTCGCAGACAATGGAGTGACCTTCATCAGGAGCTCCCGTAGAGATTCCAAGCTGTGCGGGTCTTCCCTTTTTCATATCATCCTCAAGGACGACATAGAAATCAGGATTTGCAATAGGCGACATTACTCTTGCATAGCCATAGCCGAATTTATTCTTCAATGCCCCTGCGACGGAGGACGTGAAAGAGACGGAAGTTTTATCGCTGTATTGCATTTTGACAGATACACCGCATGCACACATCAGCGAAGCGATCGTTGAATCTGTTGGATGGACTCCATTTCCGTTATAATCAATCATTGACATATTTGCGGTCGTCGCCGTTATCGGTATGGTTCGAATCCCGTAGCCATCTCCCGGATCCTGCACCGAGGTATAGTTATCTGCTGCGGTAAATGTGACTGAAGAAGGATACTCCCAATAATTGACAATCTGCGCCATCGCGGTCGCAACACAGCCGGTTACACATCTGCCGTCATCAGTATTCCAGCCTGGCAGAGTATTAGGATCGTCAGGGCAGGCATCGTTGAAAATTCCGGTATAAGAGCCCTGCGCCCATATGGTATCAAGCCAGCCGGTATCGTCCCCGGCAGGCCATTGTTCAGTCCAAGCCGCCAGAAGTTCAGCATCACCGTCTTCTGAAATGAGTGTGCTCCACAGGTCCTCGTTGTCTTTCGTTGTTTCTTTCCCATCCTTCTGCACATACGCAAACCGGTTCGATACATCTGCGATCAACATATGATAAAGAATGTTGTTATTGTTTTTTCCGGAAGGGAAATTGCTGTTGAAGGAATATGCAATTATCGGTTCTATCCTTGTGTCGGATGATAAAGCAATAAAACCCTTTGGCTTCAAATGAACCACGTAAATCAACAGCTCGGGAGTCTTTTTACCAGAAATGGTTTGTATATTTTGGATAGTGCGACCCAATTTAAAAGAAGCAAGGGAGTTGTCTTCAATTCTGAATACCTGCATTCTTTCATAGGTTGCAATAAAGCTGTCTGCCGCCAGTTCAGCTTTATCAAGGTTTACCTTTTCCGGTATTGCAGAAAATGGGAAAATAAAAATGCATACAAGCATCGTATAAATGAAATACTTTTTCATTCTACCCTCCTTATACAGGCTATTACTTAAGAAACGGCGGGAACTAATCCTAAGCGATAAGATTAAAATTATATCATCCCGTCTAACCCAATCTTTAATATAATATCATTTCTGATATAATGAGTCAAGAACAGTTTTTTGTCGAATTAAAATGATATGATTAATAAATACACGGGAAGCGAATAGGCAAAATGAAGATAGAATCAAAGAATAACGGCCAGTTTTACAGGAGGGTGATTTACGCCTTCATTTCATTGGCAATTACAATCGGTATAATGGGCTATCTGCTCAAAGAAATGTCGTTTAAAGATTTGC
>JAFGBY010000094.1 GCA_016932915.1 Acidobacteriota bacterium
GATTTATTGAAAAGTAATAAAACTGATGAGTTAGTCTATTTGAGGGATAAGTTCCTTTCAAAGATAAAAAATGAAAAACTAAAGGAATCGCTTGAAGTAATGTTCAATGCGAATCCTCCCAAGATAGTAATTTCTGAAGGATTTCTCCCGGAATATATACCGGATAATTATACTATTCATATTCCATCTAAAGACAGCCCGGCGCTTAGCTACCTTATGGGACAATATATCTGTCATATGCTTTACGGTAAAAAACTGTACCAGGAAATGGCTGATGAATTGCTGATTAAGGAGAGTTTTAATACACTTATCAGGCTTCAGAATGCACTGTGGTTTTTGCCGACTGCCGGTGCTGATAATTCACTTGTAGAATTAGGAAAAAAAATGACAGCTCGTGGAACCTGGCTTGTCGATCTTTCCCGTTTCTTTGCTCTTGTAATAGATGACAAGAAATTTGAGCAGCCTTTATGGTTAATAGGAACTGACAAATTGAAATACGATGGAGAGAAAATACCTGAAATATGGAACTCATATAAACCGAACCAGACTGAAGGATACCCGCTTTCTGTTTTAAATGATGTATATGACCACGAGATGTTCAGGGATGGCGTGTTTTATCCGGATGAAGATCCTTTCAATATTGTTAACGGGTTGGATGTAATTCTATCTGTTGTTTTCTCTCACGGGGTTACGGATTTCAATGAATTCGAGATTTATATGGGTGAGGTATTCGGGAATCTGGAGCCGGTTTTTCGTGAAGTTGTACTTATGAACAATTGGGAATTGATCGAACAACGTAAAGCTGAGGAGACTCTTCTTAAAAACAATAAATTTACTAAAGTGGTTGTCTTACCGGGAATTGAAAAAGAGACCGAGTTTGATAAAAGACAGGCTGTTTGCGAACAATATGAAAGCATGATCTCTGTAAATTCAAACGAGAAGGAATTTATACAATTTGTTGCGCCCATGGATTATATATACTCCAAAAATGTTTGCAGTGGTGTTTATGTTGTACTCGAAATTGAAAAAATCGAAGGCAACAAGGGGAAAGCTAAGTTAAAAGAAGGTCCAATCAACGTGGAAACTGATTTTGAAACTGTGAAAAAAGATTTAGCAAAATCGATAGATAATCTTGATAACGAAGAACCTCAGATGAAAGAAGAACAGGAAGCACCTATTCCTCCACCGGTTAAAGATGATAAAAAAGATAAATAGGTATCTAAGAGAGGGAAGGGAATATAAATGAAGTTCGCAATTCTGGGTGTCGGTAAGGTTGGATATGGTGCAGCGTGTTATATTTTAGATAATGTTGATCCTGATAAAATCGGGTTGTTTGATTCTGATGATAAGTTTATACAAGCATTAATTAAGAAATATAAAGACCGGAATCTTGAAACACTTAAACTCGATTTGGATAACACTAAAATGACGGTGGAAAAACTTAAGGGTTATGATGCTGTTATTTGCTGTTTGCCATATCATCTAAACAAGCGTGTAGCTGAGATTTCACTTGAAGCTGGATGTCATTACACTGACCTTGGTGGAAACGACACAGTTACTGATTCCATTCTCGCGATGGATGATAAAGCGAAAGAAGCTGGCGTGTCATTAGTGCCGGATTGTGGACTTGCTCCTGGGTTGGTCAGTGTAATCGCCGCTGATTTTGTGGACAAACTTGGTAATGTGGATGAGATTAAACTTAAAGTCGGTGGGCTTCCTAAAAATCCGGTGCCTCCTTTCAATTACCAGGTTACATTCAATGCACAGGGACTTATAAATGAATATAAGGAACCGGTCAGAATTCTAAGAAATGGCAAGGAAAAGATTGTTGAATCGCTTAAAGGTCTGGAATTTTTTGAATTTCCCGGCATCGGTGGAGTTGAAGCGTTTTATACATCAGGGGGATTATCGACACTGACAAGGACATTGAATAACAAAGTTGACAACATCAGTTATAAAACAATACGTTTTCCCGGTCATTGTAATATCCTTAATTCTCTCAGGGATACAGGATTTTTCGATGAAAAACCATTAATTGTTCATAAGGGTTCAAAAACTTCACCAAGAAAATTTCTCGAAGCAATGCTCGAACAACGTTATACATCCGAAGAACCGGATATGATTCTTCTTTATACAAGCGCGATAGAAAACAGTAAAGAAAAAGCTGTTTACCATTTCATTGATTATGGCGATAAAAAACATGGGCTTTCAGCGATGCAGAAGTGCACGGCAATTCCAATAGCGGTTGCTTCAGTACTGCAGGCAGAAGGTAAACTAAAAGAACCTGGCGCGAAGCCTCAGGAACTGGTATTTAACGCTTCAGATTATCTTGACAAGGTTGTGGAATGGGGAATTGAAATGAAAAGGGAATCACACTGAATCTTTTATCTCAGTAGTCTTGTTGATAGACCTTTTGAAAACTTATAATCACTGAGAGTTTCAGCAATTTTATAAAGATGAACAGCTGTCCTCGATTTTCTGAACTCTTCAAGAAATGCCTTGCCGTCCCGAACTGCCGATTTAACCCTCGGATCATATGGAATCCAACCGAGATAATCCAGATCGACTTTTAAATATCTTTTTGTCAATGCAATAAATCGATCAGCTGTATCGCTATCAGAGCGGTGTTCCAATTGATTCAGTACGAAACGTGGACAATAATTACCGATAATATCCTCTATCCAAGCAGCAGCCTCATCACTGCTTTTCCTCACTGTATCGATATAATTATTGATACTGGAAACACCTTCAAGGTTACGTTTCAAGTAAAGGGTAGTAATATCATTTATAACCGGATATTCATTCGATTCAGTCATGATTTTTCTCAGCATTGCGTTTCTGAGAAAAGTATAAGCATTCTGTACGGCTGTTGGTTCCGGTGTTGTAACGATAATTCCAGTATTTGCCTGGTTGAAGAAATCCAGTGTTTTAAGGTCGCTACCGGCAGCAAGATCGAAGATAATAAAATCAGAATCCAGATCCTGGAAGGAACGGAGGAGTTTTAATTTCTGTTTGGTGTTCAAACCCTGTATATCCAGGAGGTCATCCGCGCCTGCAATCAGGTTCATCCCCGGGAATTGTGTCGCCATTGCGACGTCATTGATGTCCGTGATGCTTTTCCTGAGATAATCCGATAGAGTATATCTGGGTTTTGGTATACCGAGAAAATTATTCAAGTTACTACCGCCGATATCGGTATCCACAACAGTGACTTTCAGCTGAGGGGCTACATCGAATGAAGATAGTGCTATTGCGAGGTTGGCAGCAAAAAATGTCTTACCGATTCCGCCTTTACCACCACCAACGGATATATATTTTTTTAATGTTTTCACGTTTCGTAATTTTTCAACCTGAGATGTAACTGTCAGAGGTGGTTTCCCTGTAAATATAAATTGACCGTTAACTCCCATTAAACCTTATCAGTGAAAATATTACTAAATATATTATCTATTTATCGTACTTCCGCCAGATCGCCGACCATTATTTCAAAGCGTGTCTGGAGTACTTTAAAGACGGCAGTATCCTCTTCCACAACAAGGACAACAGCGGTTCCTAAAGGTACACGTGGTAATCCCGGTACAGAATTTTCCCGGTATAATAATAAGGTATCACCTAGTTCCAATCCATCGGACTGGCCAAGTTCTACTACACCAAGTGAGTTTTTACCAAGAATTAAACGGCCGTCCTGGCTGTATATAACAAATCCGGTAGGTCTAACGCTTGGTTCGACGTAATATGATATACTTTCCTGTTCTTCAAGTAGGGGAACAGGCAGTTTTTTAAACGGTCTTATCTGGTCGCCAATCTCAATGGTTCTACATTCTTCAATTACACGTACAATGGCAAAATCACCAAAGACCATCACAACTTTTATTTTGCCTGAATTCTTATATACCCAACCTAAAAATTTTGATGATTCAGGATGCTCAACAGGCCTGAGGTGATCACGGTGCATTACTGAGAATATATCACCTACTTTTATATTCTGGTCTTCTCCAAGGTCTATATATGCATAATCCCCAATGCGGATGTTCATGGTTTCCATTTCTGATGAAATGATTGCCGCATCGAACATATTTTCATCCGGTAGAACTGTATCGTAACAATGAATATCAAAATATTTTGCGACCGGTTTAATTGAAGCGATATCATCTATAAAATCAGTATCTTCGTAGCCATATTCATCTCCGGTATCCGTGCCTGCAAGGTCGCTTTCACTGAACTCATAAAGGGATATATCCTGTTGATCAGCAGCTGCCGCTGCACCATCGAGCGCTGCTATATCTGTATCAGATACCACCTGTACTCCAGGGATGATAAGAGGGTCACCAGGGTAGATCCAATGTGAATTTGTAATGTATTTATTGGCTTCCCATATTTTCGGCCAGAGATAGCTGTTTTTAAGATATTTTCCGGCAAGATCCCAGAGAGTATCGCCTTTAACTATTATATGCACTGACTGTCCTGCTGGAAGGGTCTCAGGATAGGCATACTTGGACCAGTGCTTTGCGACTACTGTCCCTTCGCCCGAAGGTGGAGGAGGAGCAGTTTCGGCAGTAGCGGTTTCTTCCTCGGTCTCCTCCTGCGCGAAAACAGGATGGAAGAATATCATGAGCAAGAAAATTAAAACTGCCGCAAGAAATATAAAAACTTTTTTTGTATTCATGGCTTTATCTCCTTACCGGATTTGCAATTCTCTAATTTTTTTCTCAGCCTCAACTGATGCATCAGTATGCGGGAACATATCCTTTACCAGGTTAAAGTATTGAAGGGCGCTGACGTTATCTTTAAGATAGATATATGCGTACCCTATTTTAAGATATGCTTCCGGGACTTTGTTCCCCAACGGATAATACTCGATGACTTTCTGGTATTCTTCAATGGATTTGAGATATTCATTTTTCTTGAGATAAGATTCTCCAATCCAGAATTGGGCGTTATCAGTTAAGTCGTCATCCGGGTATTTCTCGATGAATTCTTTATATTTAACTATAGCTCTGTCATAAGAGGCTGTGTTATACAGTTTTGAAGCAAGGTTATATAATTCTTTTTTCGGGTCATCAGATGGGGTGATGGTTTCTGTCACAGGTGGTGGAGTTTGTTTTGTTGTTGTTTCTGTTGGTTGTGATTGCTGTCCCTGGGTAGTTTCCGTTTTTTTCGGAGTAGTACCTGAAACGTTTTCAATCGGTATTTCTTCGACACTGACACTTCCAGAAAGATTTCCCGATGTTTCGTGGGGTGTTGTAACGGGCCTTGGAACACGTTTGGGAACAGAAGAAATAACAGATTCCTGCTCCCCGACCTTTTGTTCTAATGATTCCAGCCTTGCGTTCAGCTGAGCTATTAATTCTTTTAAATCCTGTATAATAACCCTGTTCTCAATATCTCGTTTCTCCAGTTCGGTGACTTTATTTCTGAGTATAGTCATCTCGTCATCATCTGCTTTTATAATGGATGGAAAAAACGAAATTGATACAAGTAAAAAAGCCATGCAGAGCGTATGAACCCTGTTTCTTTTAATTCTTATCATTCCTGACTCCCGGGTCGAAAAATACCTTATGTCATCGTAATTTATATGCTATCTATTAATATTATACATTAAGTTTTGATTCTGTCAAGTGTTTGAATAAATCTTTTTTTAAAAGGTAACCTCTGGAATAAGTATAATTTTAAAAATAAAATATGCAATGAATTGATATTAAAATCGTTTTGTTTAAGAATAATAACTGAATTCAGAAATGAGAGGTTATAATGAGGTCATTAATCCTTATTTTTATTGCACTTTTTGCATCTATTAATCTTTCCGCAGATGGAAAGGCCGACTATGCTTTTTTAAATGGTAAAATTCTTACTATGGATGAGCCTTTATATGCCCAGGCTGTCGCTATTCAAGGTTCAAAAATCCTGGCAGTAGGAACAAATGAACAGATATTAGATTTTATTTCTGACAGTACTAAGGTAATTGATCTTAAAGGTGCTTTATTGATGCCCGGATTTATCGAATCTCATGCTCATTTCCTGAGTCTTGGCAAATCACTCTGCCAGGTTGACCTTGTAGGTACAGAATCGCCCGATGAAATACTGGTTAAAATTAAAGCTGCGGCAGATCAATCACAAAAAGGTCAATGGATATTGGGAAGAGGTTGGGATCAGAACGATTGGGAAAAGAAGGAATTTCCTACTGCTTCAATGCTGGATAAAGCCGCTCCTGATAATCCGGTTTACCTCTCAAGGGTCTGTGGGCATGCAGTATGGGTGAATAGTGCAGCCATGAAGCTTGCCAGTATAGATAAAAATACTCCTAATGTTAAAGGTGGAGAGATTATTAAAGATGATTCCGGTGAACCAATCGGAATTTTCCTTGATAATGCGATTGGTCTCTTTGCAAAGGTGATGGAAAATCCCCGTGAGAATGAAGTAAAAGAGTATTTTCAGAAAGCTGATAAACACTGCCTGAAATACGGAATCACCACTTTTCACGATATGATGATAAGTATTCCAGAGTTAAATGTACTTGAAAAACTATATAAAGCAGAGCTGCTGAATATTCGGATTTATGAGTACCTCTCGACCGAAAGCGGCGATATTTCAAATGCTCTGAAACAGGGCCCAAGGATTGGGCTTTATAATGATCATTTGACTGTTCGTGGGGTGAAAGCTTTTATAGATGGCGCTTTAGGTTCACGTGGCGCATTACTTTTCGAGCCATATTCCGATAAACCTTCGACCTCCGGCTTACAGGTTACCCCGGATAATTTATTCAAAAAGATTGCAGATAATTGCAAAAAATACGGGTTCCAGCTTGTCACTCATGCGATCGGGGATAAGGGTAATCATATCGTATTGAATCATTATGAAAATACAATCGGAGCGGATAAGGAAGGTAAATACCGCTGGAGGATCGAGCATGCTCAAATTCTTGCGCCGGAAGATATCCCCCGCTTTATACAGCTGGGTATCATTCCTTCCATGCAGCCGACACATTGCACTTCCGATATGCCATGGGCACCGGAAAGATTAGGCGCTGAGAGGATAAAAGGCGCATATGTATGGAAAACTCTGATCAACCTCGGTGCGGTTATTCCTGGCGGTTCGGATGCACCGGTTGAGGATGTGAACCCCATTGAGGGAATATATGCCGCTGTGACCAGGCAGGATAAAAAAGGTAATCCAGCTGAAGGCTGGAATCCGAAAGAGAGAGTTACCCGGATGGAAGCTCTTAAAATGTTCACTGTCTGGGGAGCGTATGGCGCTTTCGAAGAAGATCGGAAAGGGAAAATCAAGCCGGGATTTCTGGCGGATGTCATTGTATTGGATAAAGATATAACCGAAATTCAAGCTCCGGATATTTTAAAAACAAAAGTCATGATGACAATGGTAGGTGGAAAAATAGTGTATCAAGCCGATAAAGGAAAGAATCAGTGAAAGAAAAGTGGTACAGGATTGTAATCGAAGGGCCATCTTTTATTGAGGAACCATTTACATATTCACTCAGGAAACACGGTAGCGCGGGGATCGAGATAAAGGAAGATAAGAAGAGTAGTAGATGTGTAATTATCTCTTATCATGATGAGGAGCAGGATTTTGATTTCCTGAATGAATGGTTGCGAGCTGCGTTGAAAAACTCATTCCCAGGTGAAAACATCGAATTTGATCTGAAAGTCGAAAAATTTACTCCACTTGACTGGGCTTCGAAGCAGGCTGATTCTTTCGGTATAGTGCGTCTGGATGACAAATTATGGGTCGTGCCACCGTGGCGAAAAAATGAAATTGACGAAACTGTCGAAGGCCGCATTCACCTGATTATTACACCCGGCTCAGCGTTCGGCACAGGAGAACATCCAACCACTCGTCAATGTATGGTAGCTATACGAAAATATATGAAACCAGGGGATTATGTAGTCGATGTTGGAGCGGGAAGCGCGATTTTATCGATTGCCGCTGTGAAATTCGACGCCGCTTCGGTCGTGGGAATTGAAATCGATAAAGAAGCCTGGCGGAATGCCAGTGAAAACCTGGATCAGAACTGTGTGTCCGCTTCGGTCAGATGGCATGAAGGCACAGTGCATACATATAAACCGGAGAGGAATTTCGATCTTGTGGTAGCGAATATCCTGTCACAGGTCATTGTTCAGGATGCTGAATCGATCAAGCAACTAGGCAGGGAAGGAGCGCCTTATATTTTCTCCGGGATACTTCGTGATGCTGGTGATGAATTTATTAAAAAGATGAATAATAAGGGATATAAAACGTTGGAACTTTTCCCTGAAGGGGAGTGGCTGACGGTTGCTATGGAGGCAATAAAATAATGACGATTCACCGATTTTTTGTCCCGACATCACATTTCGATTCACCTCTTGTATCGCTGAGAGGTGAGGAAGGTTACCACCTGATAAAAATACTCCGAGCGAAACCGGGGATGAAAATAGCTGTTTTTACCGAAAAGGGAAAAGAATATCTATGTGAGGTAGTAAAAATAAAAGGCAGTGAGGCTTTTGCGGAAATCAAGGAAGAGCTGACCAACAGGGTGGAGCCGACTGTCTATATTGAAATTATCCAGGCGATGGTAAAACCGGCAAAAATGGATTATATAATCCAGAAATGTACCGAACTTGGCGCTGCCTCATTTCGGCCAGTACTTACCAAGTATTCAATGTCAAGGCCGAACCAGGAGGAGAAACAGCTAAAACGCTGGGATAGGATTGCTCTTGAAGCTGCGAAACAATCCGAGAGACGAAAGGTTCCTCCAATTTATTCAATTATCAAATTGGAGCAGATACTTGAGGAACCGGGCGAGGAGATGAAATATCTTTACCTGGATGCAAGAGCGGGTGAACATTCGCGTGAGGTTTTAGGTAAATTAAAAGATACCAGTGCAAATCGTTTCCGTGTTGCTGTCGGCCCGGAAGGCGGATTTTCAGATGAAGAGAAGAAAGTATTGCAGGAAAAAGGCTATCTGCCGATAAACCTGGGCCCAAGGATTCTCAGGACTGAAACTGCAGGCCCTGCCATTATAGCGATACTGCTCCACGAATTCGAAAAATCGTAAGAATCCGGCTCTATTTGTGTCGATTCAGGTTTTAATTATAAAGTATCTAATTTATAATTTGTCAGAACAAAGGTTAAAATATGAATATCGGCGATATTATTATCGTGTATCTTCAAAACCCGAAAGAAAGAGTCTGGGGCAGACTACAGAACATCAACGAAATCGGGCTCATAATCCGAGGACTCGACGTTAATTCATTCGAGGATTGGGCTAGACAGATTGCACGGGGAGAAGAGGGAATTGGGCTTACAACCATCATGTTCCCTACCTACCGGATTGAAAAAATCATCATTGATGAAGAAGTCGGCGGATTGCCCTCTCTGAAAGATAAATTCCTGGAACTTGTCGGTATTTCAATAGAAAACTATCTATCGGAATAATTGGAGTTATGACTGACATAAAGATAGTGCATACCTCTGATCTGCATCTTGGGAATTACTTTTCTGAATCACTGTTTACAAAATCGCAACTTTCTAAACGGAACAGGGAAATCCTTGAGACTTTTATCGGCATTATCCATAAAACTAAGGAACTTGGTGCTGGAGCGCTTTTAATAACCGGCGACCTTTTCGAGGAGGACCGGGTTCGTTCTGCTGATCTTCACCGTATTGCAGAGGAACTGAAATCCATAGATCCAATACCGGTTTTTATCTCTCCCGGAAATCATGATTATTACAGGGAGAATGGTTATTATGACTGGCTTGGATGGCCTGATAATGTCCACATCTTTCGAAGCCGTCATTTCGATAAAATTGTACTGGATGATATAAATCTTACTATATATGGAAACGCTTTCACATCACCGGAAGATCCAACCGATTACCTTCATTTGTTTAAACCGGAACATAAAGAAGGCTTTTCAATTTTGATGTATCATGGATCGGCTATGATGGTTGATGAAAAGTCGCCTTACCGGCCTTTCAAACCAGAGATGCTTCAGAGGTTAGCTGTAGATTATATAGCCCTTGGCCATTACCATAAACGGCAGATATTCAAGAATGATTCTGGGGATCCGATCGCTTCATATCCTGGATCTCCGGAGCCGTTGAATTTCGGCGAAGCACATCCGCATTCATTCAACCTTGTCAGTTTTAGCAAGGGTGATGTGAAGGTTGAATATATAGAAACCGGAGCCAGAGCATATCATAGCTTTAATGTGGATTGCTCAAATTGTTCAACCGAACAGAATGTTATCAAAGCATGTAAAGAGGAAGCTTCAGAAGCCTCTAGTGGAGATATGGTAAAGTTTAACCTCAGCGGAATGGTGGATATTGGGCTGAAGTTTGATATTGAAAATATAACCGATGAACTTGGCCAGGTGTTCTTCGCGGTGCAAGTTTTCGACAGAACTGTACCCGGTTATGATTTTGAAGTGATCGCAGAAGAAGAAACAGCTAGGGGATTATTTGTGAGACGATTGAAGGAGTTGATCAGTGAAGCTGAATCGGAAGATGATACACTTAAGAGAAAAAAACTTGAAGATGCAATAATTTACGGCCTTCAGGCGCTGGATGGCCTTTCGCCGGAGAGAAGATGAAGATCAACCGGGCAGAAATACACGGATTTGGGACATTCGGTAAAGGGTCGGATTTTGAATTTTCTGATAAGTTTAATCTTGTATACGGCTCCAACGAGGCAGGGAAAAGCACATTACTCTCCTATATAATCAGTATGCTTTTCGGTATGAAAAAAGAAGGTACTCAGAGGAGAAGCTGGGAGGAAGAACATGCTAAGTACAAACCTTGGAACGGTTTGGATTATGGCGGGAAACTTTCGTTCAAGCTGGACAACGAGCAGGTAATTACAATCTACCGGGAACTTGGTGAGGATTCAGATTCCATCCAACTCTACGACGAAATTACCGGCAAGGATATTACCGGTGAGTTTAAGTTCGATAAAAATAGAGAATTGAACTTTCCTCGTGAACTCTTTGGAATGAGCCGAGCCCTGTTTACAAATTCGGTTTGTCTCAGGCAGCTCCAAGCAGGAATTGGCGAGGCTGATGCAAAAACGGTAGCCTCACAGGTGCAAGCAGTGATGAGCACCGGTGGCGGGGACATGACCATCGCGAAGGCGCTTAAAATAATAGACAGTGAAATTAAGAATAACCTCGGAAGGGGTGACTCAGGTAAAAATAAAGTCATCGGAAGGCTCAAACAAAGGGTGGCAGAACTCAAGGATTCATTGACCAATACAGTGGAAAAACAGGAATTACTTGCTGGTCTCAGGGCTGAGCACCGCAGATTGGATTCCAAACTACAAGATGCGAAAAACAAACTGGCTGGATATCGCTCCTATCTACTCGCCGGCTGGATAGATGAGCGGGAGAAAAAACTTGCCAGGCTAGAAATGCTGGAAGAAGAAAACACTCTCCTGCATAAAATGATCGATGAAAATAAAAACCTCGCTAAATTTGATTCTTCCCACAAAGATGATGTCATCAGGTTGAATACCGAGAAAAAAAGTCTGCTCGGACGTGAGAACAAATTAAAGGAAGAAGATGAAGAACTGGACCGTGAGCTTTCATCCATCAACGCTGATCTGAAGGAACTTCGGCATTTTTCTCGTGTGTCCCGTGAGGAGCTTGATCAATTCAGCCTGCTTGAACGAAGATGGAATGATCTCAAAGAGGATGTGCAGGCTCGGGAAAGAAAGCTTAAAGCGGAGGAATACGCGTCGGATCAGGATACATTACAAATTAACAGGCTTGCCGGTGTATTCTCGAAATTTCCTCAACATATTGACCAGCTTTACCTTCAGTGGGATAAACGTCTTGCAGAGTTAATGAGCTCAGTTTCCCTGGAAAATGCGAAGATTTCCTCCGCAAGGAAAACTATTATAAGATGGAGCATCTCGCTTGGGCTGGGCATCATCGCTTGTCTTAGTATAGCAGGCCTTTCATATTTTAACGCTTTTTTTGGTGGCAGCGGTTCAATACCTGCTGGAAGCTTTTTAGCTCTCGGCATCCTTGGTGCTGTACTTCTTTTCCTAAGGCTCAGGCGTTCGAAATCTGAGATTATTGAATTAAAAACAGGATTGGAAAATATAAACTCGGAGATAGAAAAAATTCAGTCCAAGGTGGATGAATTACTTACTGGTACTGCAAGTGAAAACGGGGAAGTTTTCCTTGCTCGGTTCAATACTTATTTAAAATCGGTTTCAGGCAGAGATGCAGCAAAGAGAGAGCAGATCCGTGAGGAGCTCGGAAGATCAAAGAATAAACTAAAGGAGATCGAAGCGGAAATAATTGTCCTATTAGATAAAGCTTTCCCTGGAATAAGAGCTGATAAAATAAGCTCTGAACTTACTGAAAAATATGTCCGTGACGGGCGAGTATTCCTGGATGTGCAGGATAAAGAATTTGCTCTCTCCACCCGCAAGGGGAAGGTAACTCTCGAATTCCGGTCTCTGGAAGAACAGTCCAGCTCTATCGATAAAAAACTTAACGAAATCTTTAAAAAGAACAACGTCAAAGATGCGGATGAATACCTGACAGTTTGTGGCAAACATCTTGAGTTACAGGATGCTGAAGATGCGCTGGAACGTAACCTTGATGAGATGGACAGCATTATCTCAGACAGAACCCCAGAGGATTTAAAGGATGAACTCTCTTCATGGAAGCATGAGGCCGAATCTCTTTCAGGGAAAGGCAGCTCAGATGAGGAATGGGATATAAAAGCCAGGGCAAAAGCCGAGACACTTCAGAAGGAGCAGGATCACCTTTTGAGTGAGCTTGGAATACTGGACGGCAAGATGGAAAAACTCGAAGAGGAAACCGCGGACAGAGATATGCTCGAGTCTGAGCTGGAAAAAGTATCTACTGAGTTAAAAGCCTACCAGGATTACAGAGAATCGCTGGTGATCGCAATGAATACTCTCGATTATGTATCGCATAGGATTCACCGTGATGTGGCCCCTAAACTTTCCGACCTTGCCGGGGGGATGATAAGTATCATTACATCGGGTAAATACTCCAAATTGAAAATTGATGAAAATCTGAATATCAGGGTGGTGGACGAAAATAATCCAGTCCCTGTTTCTGTAGAGTCACTGAGCCTCGGAACGAAAGATCAGGTTTATCTGGCCCTGCGTCTTGCTCTTTCAAGAGTGTTCTCCAGTTCAGGTGAAACACTCCCTATTATACTTGATGATTCCCTCACCCAGTATGATGACCAGCGCGCTGAGGAGGCAATAAAAGCCCTTGGGCTGGTTGCCGATGAGTACCAGGTTATAATGTTCACCTGTCATGAGAGAGACCTCCAGATTTTTAATGAACATATAAAGCGCAAACCGGATGCACGATTGATAGAGCTCTGATGAAATCAACTGTCGCGGATCCTAACGAAAATTCAGGAATATATATTCATTTCCCATTTTGTGACAGCAGATGTCCTTATTGTACATTTTGTACATTCACTGGTTTAGAAGTGGTACGATTCTATTATGAATACCTTTTAGCTGAGGTAGATTTCGCGGCAAAACATTTTCCAACACTTTTTGGTGAAGCAGATACAGTATATATTGGTGGTGGTACGCCTTCCTTGATGGATATCCCGGCTATTGATTCGCTGCTTGCAAGGATAAGGACGGAATATCCATTGGCAATTGATTGGCATAATGTAGAGGTTACACTGGAGGCGAATCCTGAGAATATTGAATTGGATTACCTGAAAAACCTACGAAAAATTGGGATAAACCGATTGAGCATCGGGGCTCAGCGGATGAGTGATTCATTGCTAGATATTCTTGGTAGAGGGCATTTGGTCGAAGATACTGTACAGGCTGTGAAGAATGCACGAAAAGCTGGTTTCAAAAATATAAGCCTTGATTTTATCCTGGGGATTCCAGGAGATAGTGAAGAGAATATTAAAAAAGAAATCAAGAGGCTTATGAAATTGGATCCGGAGCATATATCGGTTTATATGTTGGAGATCAAGGAAGGTTCAAGATTGACAGATGAATTTATCGAAGAACTTCCCGAGGATGATCTTACAGCATCTTTGTACGAGAAAACAATCGATATTCTTGAATCCGGTGGATGGAAGCAGTATGAGATATCCAACTTTGCGAAGGAAGGTTTTAAATCTAGGCATAACTTGAAGTACTGGTGCGGCTCAAAATGGCTGGGACTAGGAGCATCAGCGGCTTCATATAGCGGGAATGCCAGGTGGGAAAACAGTAGTGATCTGGATACTTATTACAGCAGCCTTTTAGAAAGGGAAGAGAAATTTATTCCAACCGGGGCTATTACAGATAGGGCACAGCTTGCGGAAGAAGAATTCTTCATGGGTATGCGAAAGTTATGGGGTATTTCGGTAAATGAGTTGAAATCCAGATGGGGAGATGATTTTCCTACGATTGATAATAGTAAGATTGAAGAATTTAGAACTCAGGGTTTTATAGAATTTGATAATGATAATCTCAAGTTCACTCGTAAAGGTTTTCTTGTTTCGAACGAAATTTTCACACGTTTGCTTAAGTTATAATTTAATCAAAAAAGCATCAGGACTGCGACACCAATAATGGAAATAACAGTTCCAAGGATTCCCCTTGGACTGACTTTCTCTCCATTTTTGAAATATACGATAGGTATAACCATAATAGGCATCAATGACATCAATGTGGAAGATATGGCAGCCTTTGTATGGGATAAAGAAACCAGTGAAAGAATAAGAGAGATTGTGCAAAAGACAGCACCCAATAGAAGTGGCTTTCTGCTTGCTTTAGGTTGGATTGATTTGAAAACTTTTCCAACTCTTCCCTGCATTGATACCATCAACCAGATAATAACCATCCCGACAAATGTTCTTGCCAGCGCGGCAGCAAATGGATTAACCGGAGTAGTATTACCGTCCCCGTTCCAGAACATTCCGTACTTGGCAAGGATAAAAGATGCCGCTTGACCGAAGGCTGAAAGGGTGACAATAAAAATTCCGAAAAAAGATACAGGTTCTTTGGATTTTTCGACTGATTCCGGTTTCTCAAGAAGGACGATAAGAATACCGATTAGAGTGATTGTTATCCCCAGGATATCATAAAAACTCAGTGACTCGTCGAGGAAGAAATAACCTGTCACTGCTACAATAATTGGAACGAGTGGTGAGGAAACCAGCAGAGCAAGCCATGCATTTATATATATCAGGGAGGAAAAGAACAGCAGATCGCCTATTACAAGGCCGAAGGCGGCGCTCAGACCGAGGAATAGAAATTGAGTGACTGCCATTCCAGGTATGGGAGAACCGAAGAGGATAGTATAAACGACCAGTACACCGAGAAAATAGATGATTATTCTGAGGGCGTTGGTATTGTATGCCCCTATTTTTTTAACTGAATCATCATAGTAAACTGCGCTTAAGGCAATGAAAAAAGAAAATACAATTGCGGCGAACTCTCCGAATATCAGGGAATGTTCCATATCTGTTTATACTCCAAAGTAAAAAGCTTCCGTAAGAAAAAAGAAAAACTTTACATTCTGAATTGTATAATAATAAATAAGCCGGGTAAAACCCGGCATAATGTTTCTTCTTTTAAGAATTTGGTCAATAGACGATTAACAGTGATATTGTGTGATAATTAATCTTCCCCTTCGTCTTCAATATCCTCAAGGCTTCGCCTCATCAATGATCTAAGAACGTTTCGCTTGCTGCTCATCCCACCGCCTACTAGCAAGGCGGCGATACCTGCTCCAATGTTGCCGAATTTATCTGTTGCGAAATCTTCATCAACTCCCAGCATTGTCAGGATAGATTCTCCCAGGATACCTTTTCCCTCACTGTCAAGCGTAAAGCCGTTAATTATGAAGTAAAGCGCAAAAAGGATAATAAAAACTCCAACACCCCTCGTTGCAATAGATTTTGCTGCCATTAATCCCTCCCGGAATTTTGTTTGATAAAACTATTTTTGTTTAAAAGAACTAAAAACGGGTATGCTTAAATACCCGTTTTTAGAATGCATACTTTTCTTATTTAGGTGGATTGCAGGTTTTGCAGGGTTCGAGTCCTCGTTTCTTCGCTTCTTCAACGGTGATTTTTTCAATATCCTGACTGTTTGCTATGTGTCCGCAATCTTTACGGTGATATTTCTCACCAGATTTGGTAACGAATACCCATTTACCGGTATCAGCATATTCTCTTTTCTCACCGGAAGATGATGTTTTAACGGCTGTCGCTTTTGAAGCCGGGGCAGATGCATCTTCGTCTATATCTTCATCTTCTTCTTCATCAGAGTTCCCGAAGAGTTTTGCGAATACACCAACCTTCTTTTTAGGTTCTCCCCATAGGCCTTCGCCATCCTTTTTGGCTTTTGATTCATATTTCTTGAAGCTTGTTTTTTGAGAAAATGAAAGGTCTTCATTTACCTTGCCGTAACCCTGCTTCAGTAGTTCAGCGTTGATGTGAGTTTTACCGATATAAACGTAACGGAGCAGGTCTCCGCTTTTGTTTTTATCACCGGCCTTTTTATCGGCTTTCAGTGTTACATTTTTTTTCTTGATCTGATCAATAGTGTATTTTTTTGCCGCTTTGGCTACGTATTTGGTCAGTTCATCGCTTCCCCATTTTTTCTTCGGGGTGTCGACGCCCAATAGCTGCACCTTATAGCTTTTACCGTCAATCTTGACTTTTATACGGTCACCTTCGTATACCTTTGTGACCTTACCTTCTTCATCCGCGAAAAGCAGGAATGCTCCCTGCAATATAAATGCGAATGCAATGGTCAGAATGAGAAATTTTTTCATGGTTTTACCTCATATCTTGGGTTAATTGATAGGTAACAATGTATATCATATGATTTGATTGTCAAGATGACGATAAGGATTTTACTTGTATCCGGTTACTTTCATACTTGTAATCGCATGTTCTTTTGAGAAATCATCCCATCGGGTTCCCATTTTTTTCCTCACTTCCTTAAATATCTCATCATTCAGCATAAATTGGAGATCGTATTTTGCTTCATCCAGGATTTTTATGTCTCGGAATCCTGCTTTTTTAATTAAATTGAGGTAATCCTGTTTGACCATCGCTCCGGAAACACATGCAATATATGCTGGAACTGATTCAAGTATTTCTTCAGGCAGCGGAAACTGCAGGACGATATCTGAGACGACTATTCTGCCCCCTTTTTGTAGAACCCTGTAGGCCTCATTGAACACCGCCTGTTTATCTGGAGAGAGGTTTATTACACAATTAGAAATAATGACATCACAGGTATCGTCATCAACAGGTAGTGATTCTATTTCTCCAAGTCTGAACTCCACGTTTTTATAACCGCCCTGGAGGGCGTTTTTCTCTGCCAGTTCGATCATCTCTGGTGTCATATCGACGCCGATTACAAAACCGGTTTTTCCAACTTCGGCTGCAGCCAGAAAACAATCAATACCGCCTCCGGAGCCTAGATCCAATACAGTTTCACCTTCTTTGAGCGCTGCATGCGCCAGAGGATTCCCACACCCGAGTCCCAGGTTGGCCTCACTCGGGACAGAAGATAAATCATTCCTGTCATAACCGATTATTTCACTTTGAATCACGGAAGAATTGCCGCAGCCGCATGAGCAGCCGGAATTTGTTTTTTCAGCGCTTTGGGCAGCCATTTTTGCGTAACGTTCTTTTACGTTTTCTTTGATCTCTTTGTTATCCATAATTGTACCTCTTAACCTTAAACAAAAATTATATTATCTCTTCTAAAATTTCTGCTGTTTCTTTAACTATTGCTGTACACTTCTCATGAAATTCCGGGTGTGAATTAACATACTCTAATCCTTCGGGTGTACTGATATCGTGACCCAGCAATTCTTTACAAATGCTGGTTCCATATTTCTCTTTAAATTTCTTAAGAAAGAGATTTACTTTTTCGTATGTAAGAGATTTAGCTTCATCATCACCCTGGGTATAGTTTCCGTACTTTAAGCCGATTGCCATAATTGCGCCTGTAACAGCACCGCATATTCCAGCATTGCGGGCGATACCCCCACCGAAAGGAGCGGCGATCTTAAGCGCTGTTTCTACATCCAATCCCATGGAATCAGCAAAAGCTGCAAATACAGATTGAGAACAGGCGTATCCTCCATCAGCAAAATATTTTTCAGCGTGTTCTACTTTATTCATACTTTTTTTCCTTATCTGGTTAAATCTTTCAGCGTGTCACCAAGATTACTTTTTACCTGTTCCGCCAGGTCCTGAGCTTTTGTAATTGTAATGCAGCATATCTCCCCATTTTTATAAAAGCTGGTCAGAGCAAGTTTTTCCCCAGCCTTGATCCCGGCTTTCTCCCTCAGTTCCTTGGGGAGGACCATCTGTCCTCTTTCATCGATCGAAACGACCGCTTCAACGGAACAACAACCCGGCTCATTTTTCATTGTCCTTCTCCTGTCTTATTATTCTGAATATTCAGAATAATAAGATAATATAGTATATTCAGATATTCAGTGCAAATGTTTTTTAACTTTTTCATGACAGGCTAATCTAATAAGAACGAATAATCCGGTTTGACGTTTTGTACGCTTTTTGATAGATTTCATTGAAAACATTTAATATTTGGAGGTTGATGATGACGCAGAAAGCTGCAGCGAAAGAAAAACTGATTAAGAAACTGGAAACAGCGATAAAACAATTCAATCAGAAAAAAATAGATGAAGCGCTTGAATCGTTTAATGC
>JAFGBY010000095.1 GCA_016932915.1 Acidobacteriota bacterium
ATTAATTATACAACCTAATATACGATCAGATCCTCGGAAAAGTTCCGTAAATTGCCACGAATCACCCACGCGCGCAACATTATTTCTTTTTTATAATCAAAGAATGCGGGTAATTGTGGATCGATTCGTTTTAATTCCTTTAGATTTATAGATATTGCCTCATAGGGAAAAATCACTGCTTGGCGATTTATATTACTTGCATTTTGTAACAGTTTTTCCGATAGAACGATCAGTTTAATTGTAGTGCTGCCAGTCTCTGTTCTCGTTATTCTCAAGGGATAATAAACATGATCACTCTTAAAGACGAATTGAAGCGCATCCTTGCTTGCTTTTTGAGATCCAAGTTCGATAACATCAAAAGCAAACCAACAGTAACCGTCATTTATATAGTCCCTGATAACATCAACAAGTTCTGGGGGAATACTGGGTGATTCGATTCCATCTGATCTCAGATAATTTTGAACCCATTGAATGAATCTGTGTTTATCGAGCATTTTAGCCACAGAGATATTATGTGCGCCGATCTGTTCGTGAAATGTGATAATAGCCGGTGGCTGTTGGTGTGAGGATTTGCGTGAAATATCTTCCAATGAAAGGCTTTCATATTCTCTTCGTGGATTTTTTTCTTCTAATATCTTAAATGCTCTTGTAATTGCACCCGAATCTCCCTCAGTAACTACCGGTTCAGATGGTAATGGCATCACCTCCAGTATTTTAGTTTTTGTATTTGCGTACAAATCAGTTACAAGAATTAACAGTTCTGTTTTACCATTCCATGCAATTAAAGCATGCTGCCCGGGTTCATAAATAATCGCTGCTGGATCGTAAGGCACTGAACCCATATCTGATATAATTAGAACAGAGAACATTAAAAATAAAAAAACGGATAAGTAACTTTTTTTAAACATGATTTCTCCCTTATGAAGTGACAGATTATTTAGACCTTAATTATATGTAATTGTTCAAAAAATAAGGAGCCCCAGGAGGGGCTCCTCATCGGATTGTATGGTTAGGTATTAGGGAGAGAAATCTCAAACTAATTAATATTGTAATTATTGATCAAACGGTGGCCCATTATTATCTTTATTATCATTTAGTCGTTTACCGCGTGGTCCTCCGCCGCCAAGAGCTTGCTGAGTTAAACGCGCAATCTCCATGTGAAATTCAAATTCAAAAACTAAATACTTTGCCTGTTGTTCCGGTGTCAGGTATTTACTGAGCTCCGAAAATCTTTCAATGGTAATTGATTTTTCATTCAAAAAATTTGTTTTAATCTTTTTCATCAGCTCGTTTGTTATATTTGTATCAACTTTATCTTTCGCAAGTTCCTTTTTAAGCGTAGATATAAGATTCATGTTGTTACTTCTGGCTTTGTGTTCGAGGTCATCATACTTCTTAACGATTTGAAAAACTTTTAAACTCGTTTCCTCATCAAGATCCAGGTAATCAGTCATCTTCCACATCTTAAGAAGTTGAATTTTTTCCCTTACCTCTTCCCGTATCTTTCCCCCCTTTGGTCTCCTCGGTGACTGCGCGAGAGAAAACGGTAGCGATAAGAGTAGAATTACTAAAACAGGGATGAATACTCTACGTGCTTTCATAATATACCTCCATACTTACAGATAATTATCTAAAACTTTTTTGGATACATCCTCATCCTCAAGATAAAATTCCCAATCAAAACCGCTTGATGAATAAATACTTAGAGATGCATTTTCTAGAGGTAGAGATTCTTTAATTTGTGAATGTACATCTTGCAGTTTTTCATCTGAAATATAATCAATCGAGAGGTAAGAAGAATAACCATTTATATTTTCAATTTTATTTATATTGTTTACGAGCCATTCCTGAGTTTGTTCTATCCGGCCAGGACGTTGCGTAAGGAAAAATGTGAAACCGGCTACTAATAAAAAGATTACCGACGCTGCCACAGTAATAAGTTTAAAAGAAAATACAGAACGATGTGAAGACGCTGTCATTACAGTACGGACCAGGGCCTGTTCAAATTGTCTCCTGGGAACAGGAGATTCGATTGAAGATATCATACCGAAGATTTCCCTGGCTTTTTCAATCTCACGATTCAATTTTTCATCAGTCGGCAATAATTTTTCGAATTCCAGTTTTTTCTTATGATTGAGATCACCTGTGAGGTAAAGTGGAATCAATTTTATCGCTCTTTCGGTTTTCATTGTTACGATCCTATTGCTTCTTTTAATTTATTAAAACCATGTTGAAAATTCACCTTTGCAGCATTAACCGATATCCCCATTGTACGTGAGATTTCCTTGAATGACAGTTCTTCGTTAATCCTCAGCGCTACAACAGCCTTTTGTTTAAAAGGTAATTTTCCCATAGCATCCTTAAGGATTTTCTTTGACTCCTCAAGGGTGTATGTCTCCTCCGGTGTATCCCTATCATCAGCAGGGAGAACATCATCAGATGCTTCAGTATCTTTGGATAACTTACGGTATGTTGCACGGCATTCATTCATTGTTATTGCATATATCCATGTTTTGAATGAGCTTTTTCTTTTAAATTTACTGACATTTTGAAAGACCTTAATGAAGACCTGCTGTGTGACATCTTCAGCAAATTCCGCGGAGCCCAGCATCCTGTAAGATAGTCCGTAGATCATTCGACGGTATTTCTCAATCAGTTTTTCAAATGCTGTGTCGTCGCCTTCGAGGAACTTGTCGATCAGTAATGTATCATCATTCACAATCCGCAGTCTCCATTAGTTTAGATTAAGGAGTGCGTTAAAGGTTAAGTTAACCCGCAATAATTTTAAGTTGTATTTTTCTATCCCTGGGCCCGTCGAATTCGCAGAAGAAGATTTTTTGCCATGTTCCGAGGAGAAGTTTACCTTTTCTGATGATTACAACACGATCGCTGCCCATTAAAGCGGATTTAATGTGGGCATCAGAATTTCCTTCAAGGTGATTGTATGCAGCGTGTCCCGGGATCAGTTCCGAAAGGGATTTAAGAATGTCTGAAATCACGGCTGGATCGGCTCCCTCGTTAATGGTTACTGCCCCTGTGGTATGAGGGTTAAAAATAATGACAATTCCATCAGTGATTCCACTTTCATGTACGGCATTTTCCACGTCATGGGTGATATCGATCATCTGATGATTATGGGTTGTCTTGACTTTTATTTCCATAATCGACCTCTTTTCATAATATTGGGCGAAATGATTACTCAGTCAACTTCAAGTTCGGTGATTAGTATCGAATCACCGGTTTCCATTTCCACAGATTCACTGCCGCATGAGCCACAGATGAATTCATAGTCTTTTATCCTGGTAAGCGCATCACAGTCCAGGCAGCGGATGGTAATGCTCATGGGGATTAGGTTGATCACTGCCTCGGATAGGAGAGTATGTTTTTTAATTGAATCTAAGGCGAAGCGGAGAGCCTGGATATCTATTCCGGATAAGTGACCGATTTCTATATTTATGCTCCTGATCACACAAAAATTTTCCTGCTCTTTGAGTTTTTCAAGAGAATTGATAATCGATTCAGCTACAGATAATTCATGCATAATAGTTTTAAATCAGGTGTCTATATAAATCTTGGTGTGGTGATGGAATAACTTTCATATTCATCAAAAGGCCGGTATCTTTAATTGCGTCAGCTCCTGCATCAAGAGCAGCGCGAACTTGTGATTCTTCACCGGTGAGAGTGTAAAAAGATTTTCCACCGATCCCATTCGCAATTCTAATCTCTATTAATTCTACATCCGCAGCTTTTACCGCTGCATCAGCAGAGAGAATCGAGGATGGCGCAGAGTAAGTCTCCAGGATTCCAAGCGAAGAGAAATTATTAATTTCGGTAGCGGCTGATAACGCCGGTGGAACCTGTGGATCGAGATTCGGTATTACTATTGAATCAATGTTGTAATATCCTCCGATAGTTTCGCTTTCTTTCACCGATTCCTTAACCTGGTCGATGTCACCATTAATTACAACAAGGTATTTACCAGGGCAGATTGTGCGGGATATCAGGACTTCAATCATAGATTTTTTCAGTGCGGCATCAGCTGAGATAATTCCCTGTGCGATGCTGTTGAATTCCAGGATTCCAAGCGCGGGGTACAGCATTATCTTCCCTCCTGCCTTCCGATTTTAATATATTCCCCGGTCACTTCCAACACATTCCCGTCTATCGAAGCATGAAGAGGAACGGACATCGGATCATTCGCTGCTTGTGCGATTAAATCTCCGGTTTTGACTTTTTGCCCCGTTTTTACGATTGCTTCGGAAGCTGCGCCTGCTCCCTGTTTGAGATGGAGGATTACATAGTCCGGCCTTACAGCGCCTTCAAACAGTTTGTCTTCACGTGCATTGTATTCATCGAGCCTGAGTTTTTTGAGAAGTCTTGAGACAGGCACCCTTTTATATTCAAAAAATGGATCTGGGCTGGACATCTCGACTCGCTCGAGGGATTTCAGTTTTTTCGTTTTAAGTGATTGAATGACTCTCCTCGGTGATATACCCAGTGGGCAAGCATACAGGGAACAAAGCCCACAGGAACAGCAATAGTTCACACTGCTAGTCGATAAATGTGAATGTTCGAGGTTAAATGAAATCATTCTCATGATTTTATGCGGCTGGATGTTATGCCCGAGTTTCAGCCTGGGACAATATTCACTGCATGTGTAACATTGGTCACAAACCGAACGGGCAATGCGGTATTGCTTTTCAATATCTGCTTTCTGTTCCAGTATAACCGGGTGATCTGAAGGAAGAATGACGATTCCACTGGTTGTTTTCAGAACCGTATCATTAACAGTGCTGAGTGAGCCCATCATCACTCCTCCAGCCATAATCGCGAAATCCTTTACTGTAGGGCCGCCTGCCAGATCAAGCAGGTAAGAAAATGGAGTTCCAATTGGAGCTTCCACAGTTACTGGGTCGGTTACTGCACCTGTAACAGTTACAAATCTTTTTGTCAGTGGGATACCTTGGGATGCTAACGAATAACCGGTTATAGTCGCAGCATTATTTACTAGAATGCCTGAATCCGAAGGAAATTTTCCGTGAGGGATTATTACACCAAGACTGTCATAGATAGTTATGAATTCATCACCTGCAGGATAGTAATCGTCCATCGGGAAAATCTCGATATTTTTAGTAATCTTTTCTTGAAGAAGCTTGATCAAAGAGCTCCTTTTTTTCTTGATTGCTATAATGCTTCTCGAGGCGCCGGTTGATTCTGAAACAAGATTTAAACCTTTGATGAAGTCATCGGTATATTTATTAAGCAGGTGATAATCAGAATACATAAGCGGTTCACATTCAACCGCATTAGCTATCACGGTGTTATATTTCAGTTCTGTTTTTATATGAGATGGGAAACCACCCCCACCGAGACCTATTAAACCTGCATTACGTGCCGCTTCGGATAACTTGCTCATGCACTCATATTACAATTAAATTATAAATAAACAACTGATTAATAGATAATGAAAAAGGGGGCAATTGACCCAAAATGGGCTAAATGCCCCATAAATGTTTATAATTGTTAAATGTTAGTACTTTAAGTGCTTTTATTACAAAGGGTTATTGGGTCAAAATTGGCATAATACTTGCTATATATAGGTCAAATGACAAAGCGTTGGCTTTGGATGGATATTTGATAAAGCCCGGGTGCTGGTTGGGAAGTTCGGAAAGGCTGTCCTCAAAACCTTCCCTTCAACTCTAACCATAGTTTGACCTTAATTTCAAAAATAGCAGCCTTTCATTTTTTCAGGACCCGGGATTGCAATAATAAGTTGGCACGCTTATAAAAAGGGGCGGGGAGGAACAATAAAGTTCCTCCTTTTGCTTTTAAAGGTCTTTCATTCCAAATAAATTTGATATTTGTTACCTTCTGTCTTTTTTGATATTATCCTTTTTTAAATTTGAACATTATGAGAAAAATAATATTTAAAAATACAGAAGAGAAACCTCATACAAAGGTAAAAAAGGGCGCTTTCGCAGGACTTATACTGGGTACGATTACCGGACTTATTGAGGGAGAGATAATCTTCCTTTCAATGAAAGGTTTTGGAGCTTCAGTATGGATGATATTCCTGGCACCGGTAGTATATGGTGTTTTAAGCGCAATACTGGGGGCAATTCTAGGCTTTGTATATCATTACTTAAATGATGTACTCAGGGCAAATAAAAAACTTGGTGATTTCAGCAATATATTTGCAATGGAGCTGTTATTCGTAATAGCTGTGATTTTGCTGATAAATGCGAACGAACTGATTACGTTCCCACGGTTACACCCAGTGAGCCTGGCTGTTGATTTGATAATATTAGTAGCAGCTTATTTCCTTTGGAAACTAACTGCTTTAGTGATCAGTGCTCTTGTAAAACTCAGACGGGGTCTTATTCTATTGTTTATAATTATCCCCATACTTGTTTTGGGATATGTTAATTACAGGAATTATCACACAATAATCAAGCCGGAAGGGCCACCGACAACAGCAAATAATAAACTCCGTCTTGATTCCGTAATAATAATTGTTATCGATACATTAAGAGCGGATCACCTTTCTTGCATGGGATATGAAAAAGCTGTTTCTCCGGTGATTGATAAGCTTGCCTCTGAAGGGATTCTTTTCGAGAATGCGTATGCTTCCAGCAGCTGGACAGTCCCGTCACATTTCTCATTGATGACTGGGGTTACTGCGGGCGCGGTAAGACAGGAATTTTCTATCTCACCAAACAGCCTGACTTTACCGAAAAGAATGCATATGCTTGGCTACAGGACAGTCTGTTTGTCAGCCAATCCACTGCTTTCTGAGGCGATTAATTTTGACCAGGGTTTTCAGGTATTCGATAACAGGATTAATATTCTTAATCACATGAATTTTCTTAAGGTATTTGATTACCTTTCAAGGGTAAAAATCAAACGGCCTATACGCGGCAGTAAGATAAAACTTTTCAACAATGCTGAGCTGGTTACCGATTATGCCCTTGATTTCATAGACCGCTATTCAAATGAACCTTATTTTATGTTTATAAATTATATGGACGTGCACGATCCATATATGCCACCGGCAAAATACAGAGAAATTTATTCAAAGCCATATAATGGGAATTATACAGGCGATATCTGCGGTGATTTAAGTGAAGCGCAATTCATCAAGCAACACGTAAATAAGATGGATAAAAATGATTGGGATTATGTTCTCAGCCAGTATGATGGGGCTATAAAATATGTTGATGACCAGATTGAAAGGATAACAAAACGGCTGGAAGAAAAAGGAAAACTGAACAACACGATGCTGGTTGTACTTTCGGATCATGGTGAGCTCTTTGGCGAATACGGCCTGGCTACGCATCACCTTACTCTCTCGGAAGAAGAGACACATATACCGGTTATTATCCACTACCCTTCAGTTATAAAAAAACCAATACGGGTTAAATCCCTTGCCAGGATAATTGATATTTATCCTACCCTGCAGGAGCTGCTTGGCTTTAGGATGACGGATAATTTCTTTATTGAAGGTGTACCTTTGCTTACCAGGAGCGGTGAACCTTCCAATAAAGCCGGTTATGCAGCCATGGTTCTTTATGAAAATGATTATAAAGCATCGATTCTCGGACCTGCGTTCAGGAGAAATCTGTTCGGTTACAGGGTAAACGACTGGAAATATCTTTACCCGGTAAAACACAGGAATTTCGACTGGAACAGCGTTAAGGGGGATATTTTTCGGCCCGAGCAGATTGAGGAACGTCTCTATAGAGTAGATCACGTAGCTGGAGAAAAGCTCATACCGACAGAAAACCGGGATATCACTGTTCTATTGAGAAGTGTTCTCTTGGAATGGCGTGAGATGATCAAAAAGCGAAACAAGAATCTTGGCAGCGCGATCGAAACGATGGAATATAAGATGAAAACCATCCTTACCGGGTATAATCAGCCATATTAATTTAAAGATCCTGAAATGCTTAAAAAAGAAGTTAAAAGTATAACAAAACAATCGGCTGCCTATTCACTCGGGGATTTTATTAACTACTTTATAAATTTCCTACTTTTCCCGGTATACATCAAGATGCTTACACCTGTGGAATATGGAATCCTGATGCTTGTGACATTATTCGGAACACTTATGAGGATGCTCCTTCGCCTCGGGATCAATGATGGATATATGCGTCTGTATTATGATTACAAAACGGATAAAGAAAAAAAGGAGCTACTTGGTACCAGTATTTACGGACTGTTGATAATTAATACAGTGATATTGCTTCCACTCTATCTAGTTATCGACTGGGTTGCGAAGCAGTTCCTATATGACCCTGAACTTGCAGGAACAGACCTTACCCATTTAATAGGGATGTACACACCTCTATTCACGGTAATGCTGCTAGCGAGTGGAGTAAGAAGTTTTCTCAATATACCGTTTACGCTGCTCAGAGTGGAAGAGAGAGCAAAAACATTCGCATTTATATCCATAGTACGATTTTTTACGAACATGGGGTTGAAAGTATTATTTGTAGTATTCTTTAAATGGAACATTCATGGGATTGTTATGGTGGATCTCATAACATCTCTGTTCTTTACTACTGTATTTTTACCGATTTTCTGGAAGAAAGTATCCTTGCGTTTCAATTTCAAGATGTTCAAAGAGATGATGGCATTCGGACTACCAAAAGTTCCACATAACATGGCGCATCACCTTCTCAACCAGGCGGACAGGTATCTTCTCAGCAGATTTGCCAGCTTAAGCTCGTTAGGTATATATGGTGTCGGTTACACAGTTGGTATGGCGCTTAAATTTTTCTCATATGCTTTCAATATGACCTGGGGCCCGTATTCATATAAAATTTATGAAGAGGAAGATGCCCCTGTAAGGATCTCGAAAATATCGACATATAACCTCGCACTCCAGGTTATCTCCGCTCTGTTGATATCCGTATTTGCCAGGGAATTATTTGAGGTCTTTAATGCTATACTTGATATCAGCCCGAAATGGTTCGAAGCTCTCCCGGTAGTTCCTTTTATTGCATTTGCATATGTATTCCAGGCAGCTTATTTTATGACGAACATTGGGATTTCCATTTCGAAAAAAACATATTATTATCCGATTGTAACAATCAGCTCCCTCGCGGTTAATATAATATTTAATATTATCCTTATCCCGATCTGGGGAATCAAAGGCGCAGCCGTTACAGCGATTATTTCTTACGCAGCGATGGCATGGTTGGCATTAATATTCGGAAATAAATTTTATAGAGTGCCCTGGGAATGGAAAAGAATCGGCATTCTTTTTTGTGCATCTGTAGGTATAGTCTTAGCAGTGCAGATTCTCAATCCATTTGGATTCTGGCTGAGAATGATATTTAAAATTGTCTTTATTCTTTTATTCCCCCTAATATTGATCCTTACAGATTTCTTTAATAAAAACGAAAAAAATTATTTCAACGAAATTATAAAGAAATATAAAAATAAATATCACAAGAAATAATACATTATATAGTTAACTATATAATGTGACTACTTCAAAGTATCTTTATTGACATTCCATAAAACTGAATCTATATTGAGGTAACTGAAAACGTTAGGTGGAGAAATGGTATTTTTTAACGCCGCGACAAAAGAACTTAATGTCAAGATCGTTTACTATGGACCCGGATTAAGTGGGAAAACATCAAACCTCCAGCATATCTATGGAACATTGCCGGAAAAAGATAAAGGTAAAATGCTTTCTCTCGCTACAAGCGATGACCGTACATTATTCTTTGATTTCCTTCCACTCGAACTCGGTCAGATACAGGGGATGAAAACAAGAGTGCAACTCTACACGGTACCAGGACAGGTTTTCTATAATACTACAAGAAAACTCGTTCTCAGAGGATGTGACGGTGTTGTATTCGTAGCGGATTCTCAAAAACTGATGGTGGAAGCAAATAAGGAAAGTCTTGAAAACCTTAGGCAAAACCTGCTGGATCAAGGAGATATACTGGAGAAACTGCCTCTGGTAATCCAATATAATAAGAGAGACCTGCAAAACGTTCTGACAATCGAAGAGCTAAGGAAAGCGATCAATAAAAGAAATGTCACGGATTTTGAAGCCATCGCCACAGAGGGCAAAGGAGTTTTCGAAACTCTAAAGGAAATTACGAAGATTACCTTAAAACATGTCTCAGCGGAACAGGGAATACAACTTAATGTTGCAATGAAAGAGGACGCTCCGATAAAACCCTCAGAAACCCCTACGGTTAAAGCTCCAGTGAAAAAAGATGATACGGCCAAAATTATCGAAGAACTAATGAGTGCACAAGCAGTCGAAATAAGTGACCAAGGATACGCACCAAAACCTACGGACGAAAAAGATACCGCGATGAGACTCGGATGGGATAAAAAGACTGAAAATGTATCCCTGGCGGCTGAAGCGTTTAAAGAACAGATGACTCAATCTGTAGAAAAACCGGTTGAAAAAAAACCAGATGCAGAAAAGGAACAGAAATCGAAACAAGCTCCAAAAATTGAAGAAAGAAGCATCATGGAAACAGCGGAAGAACTGCTAAAACAAAAGCATCAATTACCAAAAGCTGCTAAAGAGATAAAAGTGGAACTTTCAAGCAGAGAAATCTTTATCGATCAGAACGGAATAAGAATACCGGTAAAGGTAGTAATACCCAAAGAGTTGAAGAATGTAAATGTCAGACTGGATATGCAAATCATCCACCTGGACGAAGAATAGATCTTAATAGATTCTCATTTAAATTATTTCTCAAGAGAATAGACCTGGAGGAGAGGTTTATCACGGTTATCACTTTTTTCTTCATCGACCAATTTAAAACCTGAATCAATAAGTGTGTCCTTTGTAGTAGGTTCTGCTGCATTGTGGAGAAATAAGAGGCCGTTATTATTGAGGGAAAATACAATATCCTGAAGTAGGTCATTATCTAAACGTAATGCACGTATGGTAATGTAATCCAGAGATGATTCTGGAATCAAATGTCCATTAAGAGCAGCGTTAAAATCAGAATTAATAATCCTGACAGATTCTAAATGGAGTTCTGAAACAACATTTTTTAAAAACACGGTTTTTTTAAATCTCGGTTCAACCAGGGAAACTCTAATGTTAGGTCTGACTATTTTCAGAACAAGGCCAGGAATACCTGCGCCACTGCCGATATCCACAAGCGAACCTGAGTCAGGGAGTAATTCAAGGCAATGTAAAGAATCGAGGATAAGTGTATTGACAACGGACTCGATATTTTTCAGACCGGTTAGATTTATCTTATTATTCCATTTCATGATAAGGGCAGCATAGTGGGAGAGTTTCTCAACCTGACCGGGATTAATCAGAGAAGTTTTGTACAGATTCGATTTATTTATCAGATTTAATGCAAATTCAAAATCATCGTTCATTGCGATATTTCTCCAAAGCGACATTCAATGCGGCGATTGATGCCGGGGTCAGGCCGCTGATTCTCGATGCCTGGCCGAGGGTGGATGGCCTGAAACGGTTAAGTTTATCCTGAGATTCACGGGAGAGACCGGGAATACCGATAAAATTGAAATCATCAGGGATTCTGCGCTTCTCCAGTTTTCTTACTCTTTCGGCGGCGCGTGCCTGCAAATCTACATATCCGGAGTATTTGATCTCCAACTCAGCAAGGGAGATTGTTTCATCCGTGTATTTATCACAAATATCAGGTAAAAACCTTGATAAAAGATCGGATGCGTTATATTCAGGCCGCTTGATAAGGGAAGCAACAGAGATTCGGCCGGAAGGGTTTTTAGTCAGATAGTCTTGTATTTCTTTTTCGGATAGATCTGATTCAACAATAGCTTTTTGTGAAAGCAGAGAGATAAGCTCATCAACTATCTGATATTTCCTAATGGACTTTTCGTAAACATCACGGGGAAGAAGGCCTATATCGACACCAATTTTCATCAAGCGTTTATCGGCGTTATCACATCTGAGGAGAAGACGGTATTCCGCGCGGGAGGTGAACATACGGTAAGGCTCATCAATATCGCGCGTTACAAGGTCATCTATCATTACGCCAATATATGCCTGATCACGTAAGAGGATTAGAGGTTCCCGCCCTCTAATTTTCAATACAGCGTTGATACCTGCCATCAAACCCTGAGCGCCTGCTTCCTCGTATCCACTGGTGCCGTTAACCTGCCCCGCAAAATAAAGATTTTCAATCGATTTGGATTCAAGAGTCGGTTTAAGCTGACGAGGAAAGAGAAAATCGTATTCAATGGCATATCCCGGGAGTATAATCTTCGCATTTCTGAGGGCCGGAATGGAATGTATGAAATCTTCTTGAACATCACGGGGAAGAGACGATGATATTCCGTTTGGATAAATCAGGTTCGAATTCCTGCCTTCAGGCTCAAGAAAAACCTGATGACGAACGCGTTCAGGGAATTTCTGTACCTTGTCTTCGAGCGATGGGCAGTAACGGGGCCCGATACCGACGATAATGCCGGAATATAGCGGAGAGAGATGTATATTATTTCTAATGATTTCGTGTGTCTTATCGGATGTATAAGTCAGCCAGCAGGGGACCTGGTCCAGTTGGAGTAACTCAGTTTGGAAGGAAAAAGCTGGTGGAGGTTCATCCCCCGGCTGGATCACCGCTTCAGAGAAATCTACAGAATCGATATCGAGTCTTGCAGGGGTTCCGGTTTTTAGTCTACCGAGTTCTAAACCGAGCTTTTTCAGGGAACCGGAAAGATGTGAAGATGGAGGATCACCCAGGCGGCCTGCGTTTGTTCTTTCTGCGCCGATGTGAATAAGTCCATTCATAAACGTCCCGGTTGTGATGATCAGAGCTTCCGCTATCAATGTTTCTCCGGAAGCGAGAGTTATACCGGTTACTTTATTGCCTTCAGTATTAATATCCGATGCCTCACCAAAAACAAGTGTGAGATTTTCAGTCTTCTCAAGAAGATCGATAAAATACTCGCGGTATTTTTCCTTATCTGCCTGGGCTCGTGGCGCTTGAACAGCCGGGCCTTTCTTTTTATTGAGAATACGGAACTGAATACCGGTTGCATCGATAGCTTTACCCATCTCGCCACCAAGGGCATCAATCTCCCTTACAATATGCCCTTTTGCAAGACCTCCAATGGAAGGATTACAGGACATCTCAGCGATTTTTTCTTTTTTAAAGGTTACAAGGGCAGTATCACAGCCCATTCTTGCGGATGCAAGGGCTGCTTCATAACCGGCATGGCCTCCACCGATTACCACGACATCGAATCTATCTTTTTTCATCTATTTTCCGATACAGAAGCTGCTAAATATAATGTTATAGACATCTTCTATATTAACAGCGCCGGTGACTTCATCAAGAGGTTTTAATGCGTCACGGAGGTGAATAGCTGAGATTTCTTCTCGGAAATCATCGCTGAGTGAGGATAAAAAGGCTTGTAATGAGTGCCGGAAACGGAGCATAAGTTCATGTTGACGCCGGCTTTGAAGGAGTATTCCGCTTCGCGCTTCCTGTCTGTTCCAGCCTATGGAATTGATAATATTTCGTTTAAGTTCGTCTATTCCGCTATCTTTAAGAGCGGAGATTTGTATTGTTTCACGTGAAACATCGCCAAGCTTCTTTTTTTCCGGGTTGTCTGTCCCGGATAAGTCAGATTTGTTAAAGACTATAATTCCAGGTTTGTTTCCAGCATTCTCAATGATTTTAAGATCTTCACCTGTCAATTCTTTCGATCCGTCAATAAGAATTATCAGAAAATCGGCTTCTTCGCTCATCTTTCGAGCCCTGAAAACTCCCTCTTTCTCAAGTTCGCCCTCATGTTCTTCCAGTCCGGCAGTATCATAGAGCCGTACAGGCAGGCCGTCCAGGTCGATACTCTCGCTTACGACATCGCGCGTAGTGCCCGGAGTGGCTGTAACAATAACCCTATCGGTTTTTAATAAGCGATTAAAAAGAGTTGATTTCCCGGCGTTCGCACGCCCGGTAATAACTACATCAACTCCCTTTCGCAGAAGCCTTGAGTACTTGTAATTTCCCAGTATATCATCCAATTCTCCAAGTATTTTCTCAACGTGGCTCATTTCATCTTCCAGGTTGAAGAATGTCCCTTCTGTTTCCTCGGAGAATTCAATTTCCCCCTCCAACCTGCTGAACATTTGTATCAATTCGGTCTTCCACTCAGATATCCTTTCTTTCAAACCGCCCATTGCGGATTCCAAAGCGGCTCGGGCTTCTGTCAATGTAAGCGCCCCGGCTAAGTTATTTATCCCTTCCGCCTGTGTAAGATCGATTTTCCCGTAGAGGTAAGCCCTGTATGTGAATTCTCCTGGTTCGGCAGTACGAACCCCAAGGCTATTGAGGATTTCCATCGCTTTATCCAGTATCAGAGGATTACCATGGAATGATATTTCCGCCATGTCTTCGCCTGTATATGATGAAGGGCTCTTATAAAAAGTCAGGAGAACCTGATCAATAGGTTTGTTTCTGTTGATATCGATAAAATGGCCAAGTACAGGTTTGCGTGTTGGAAATTCTTCTGTAATTTCAAAGGCAGGCTGAAATATCTGTTGTATCACAGATAAAACAAGACCGCCGCTGATGCGAATTGTCCCCAGTGCTGCATAACCTGTTGATGTCGCAATAGCGGCGGCCGTGTCGTCTAAACGCATTTTATTTCTATGATAGCGAGATCGTCACTCTCTTGAGCTGTCCCTCGCCTTTACTACTTGTTCTTACTTCATCGTCATCCGATAAAGCCATGTGAATAATTCTACGCTCGTAAGAGTTCAGTGGTTCGAGCGTCATAGGTCTTTTCTGTTTTTTTACCTTCATCGCGGTGCTGTGAGCAAGCTGAATGAGCTGGTGTTCCTTCTGGTCTCTGTAGCCATTGCTGTCCACGAGTATCTTGGTGTAATCAGCTTCATTCGCGAACATCTTGTTGAGTATATATTGTAATGATTCGAGTGCTTCAGCCCGACGGTTCAGGAGATACATACGGTCGGGGCCTGCCAGGTTTATTATAAACCTGTTTTTTGCTTGCGCCCGTTCAACCCGCATATTAAGGCCTATCTGTTTGATTATTTCTGTGGTCTTTTGCATCACCTTCTCGGCAAAGTCTACTGAAATCTCGGCAGCTTCAAGATCGCTGTTATTCTCTTCGTCTTCTGCCAGGGGACGCGCAATTATCGTCATCACTTTTTTACTTCTGAGTATTCCCCTTGTGCTGCTTTTTGTCACTTCATAATATAGATGATTAGGCGTAACGTTGAAATAATCACATGCTTTATCAATCGCCTGTTCTATCGTAGCCGCGGTAAATTCTTTTTCCTGTAACTCTTCGGTCATCCTATTTCCTCCGTTTGCCTTTGGCAAGAGCTTTCGCTTGTTCCTGGTTTCTTTTAATCAGATACTGCTGGCCGATTGCGAGAACGTTGTTGAACAACCAGTAAATAACCAGACCAGATGGGAAACCTAAAAACATAAATGTGAAAATGATCGGCATAAACTTCATCATTTTTGTCATTGTCTGGTCACCGCCTGAAGCCGGTGGATTTAATTTATTCTGGTACCACATAGTAAGGCCCATGATAATCGGTGTTATATAGTAAGGATCTTTGACTGAAAGGTCATTGAGCCAGAGGAAAAATGGCGCCTGTCTAAGTTCTATCGCGTTTGCCAGCATCTGATATATTGCAATAAGGAAAGGAAACTGTATCAGGAGCGGTAGACATCCACCGGTCGGTGATGCGCCTTCCGAACGGTAGAGTGTCATTATTTCCTGGTTCATCTGTTGACGCTTTTCCATATCCTTTTTGTATTTTTCATATTTATTTTTAATTGCGTTAATTTTAGGTTGAAGGTCCCGCATTTTTGCCATAGATTTGTAACTCTTCTGACGAAGCGGGAAGAAAATGAGGTTAATCACTAGTGTCATTAAAAGTATGGCAATACCATAATTCTGCACAAATCCATAAATCCACTTCAAGAACATTAACATCGGCACAGCGAGGAATGACCAGAATCCAAAATCGACCAGTTCATTATAGCCCAACTTTTTAGTTAATATGTATTCCTTAGGCCCGACGAAGAGTTTGTCAATCGATTTTTCAGTAATAGGAAGGCCGACTACCATTGACTGTTCTTCCAGTGTTTTATCGAAAACTTTATTTTTTATATGATCGATTAGGATAACCCTGTTCGGATCGTTGATATCCTCTGCTTTCGTGGAATGTGAGTATAATGCCGTGAAGTATAACGTCTCGATTCCGATGTAACTCAGGTCATCCCATTTTATCTTTATTTGTTCGCTCGGTTTGCTTGACCGGTCGGCTGACCCATCCAGTTTACCCATGACTACCTTTATAGATCTGTCGCCAATACCGAACATTGAGCCGGTCTCTTCATCCTTTTTTGGAGTCATAAGGCCGGGGCCAAGTGTGATGTAACTCTGCTTAAGCAGATCCCCTGCTCCTTCAATCTGTATACCTACTTCATAGCTGTCGGCATGAAAAGTGAAGGTTTTAGTCAAGGCATTATTTTTTCCATCGGAATAACTGAACGAAAGAGTTTGTTCCTTGTTGCCCGCATTGGTCAGTACTATTTTTGATTCAAAAGCATTGGTTTCAAAGAGGGCTGAATTCAAAGTTTCGGCGAGTTGTGTATTATCGGTATTGTAAACCGCGAAAGGCAGATACCCAAGGTTTACCATTTTCGAATTTATTATATCCAGGTTTCCTTCGCCAGCATCTTTATAATTTTTTAACTTCCAGCTTAAAACTCTCGCTCCCCTGTTCGTGAAGTTGATAATATAATATTCATTTTCGACGGTTATTATTTCTTCAGTATCGATTGTAGTTGCCTCAGGAAAAACGAAGTTGTCTTTAAATTCTTGTTCTTTTTTTGTTTCTTCAGCTTTTTTTATCTCTGCTTCTTTTTCTGCCTCAGCTGCCATTTTTTCCGCTTCAATTGCAGCTTCCTTCCGCTGTTGTTCCATCAGTTTTTTCTGTTCTTCCATTCTCGGCTGGATATATACAAAATGCCATATAACAAATACCAGCAGAGACATTATAACTGCTATAATAGTACGCTTCTCCATTATACTTCCTCTCGTTTTTTAGGTTTCACCGGGTCGTACCCTCCCCTGTTCCATGGGTTGCATCTGAGTATTCTCCATACGCCCATGAGAGAACCCTTGATTACACCATGCACGTTAATCGCTTCTTCAGTGTATCTGGAACATGTTGGCTCAAAAATACAGGCGTTCGGGGGGAAGAAAGGGCGTAAAATCATTCTCCAAAACTTTATAATATTAAGCGCTAACAATTTTGGATAATGGTAAATACTTATATTTGCTCTGTTGTTTCCGTCATTTTTTCGAAACAAGTTAGCATTTCCCCTTCAAGAATCTGGAATGATGCTTCTCTGGCGCTTTGTCTTGCTATTACGATGATGTCATAACCCTTATTAAGCTTATCACGGTGCAAACGAAATATTTCCCGGATATATCTTTTAAAGCGATTCCTTATAACAGCTTTTCCCACTTTTTTAGATATAACAGCACCGAGCCTGCTTTTGTCCGTATTGTTCTCCAGATAGACCATAACTATGGTACTTCCGGTTGCCCTTCGCCCATTGCGATAAACATTCTCAAATTCTCTGGTTTTTCTTAGCCGCGCTTGAGGCGGGAATTTTTTTTCCAAGCCAATCTTATTTTTTTTAGGCGACAGTTATACGCTGACGTTTTTTTGCGCGTCTGCGGTTTAACACTTTTCTTCCCCCGGGTGTTCTCATTCTCACTAGAAACCCGTGAGTTTTATTCCTTCTTCTCTTGTTCGGTTGAAAAGTTCTCTTCATTTTATATCTACTCCCAGTTCTATGGTATTAGCAATCGTATTTTGAAGGACAAAATCTATAGGAAAACAGGTTCTTTGTCAAGAGATTGATTTTAAAGCTCTTGACAGAATCTGTAACTATAGCGAATTTGCTACTAGTTAAGCGACTATTAAATTTCTATATAGTAAAACGGAAACCTATACTGGTCACGAACAGATTCTCAAATGAATCCAATGTAAGAAAAGATGTATACTCAGCTTCCAGCAGTAGATCCATATATGATGCGAGGGCAATTGAGAGGCCGCCTCCAGCCGTACCTTTTATACCATCAAATCTTTTCCATGCATAAATTGAGTAATCTATACCCGTGTCAACTACTGTAAAAGC
>JAFGBY010000096.1 GCA_016932915.1 Acidobacteriota bacterium
ATTCACCTGGCCCGGCTCCCTGCCTGCCCCACTGCAGTAAATATTTTCCCTCAGGTGAATATTTCACTACTCTGTTATTTCCACAGTCAACTACATATACATTGCCATTGCTGTCAGTCGCAAGGGCATTTGGATAATACAAGATGTACTTGTCATCATTTAGATCAATGTTTTTAGGGAAAAAACCTTTCAGTTCATACGGTTTTTCGAAAATCTGGCCGCTGCCTGATAATACAATTACCAAAGAGCTGATTATAGTTATAAATAGAACTGTACGTGACATTGAATGTTTCATTTGTGTCTCCATAATTTGACTTATATGTATTATATGTGAAGAATAATTATTAGCAAAGGTGAAATAAAGAGATTAAATAACTTATTGGCCGGAGATGATGAAATATTCAGGATTTTAAATACAATATGAAAATGATTAAATTTAAATATAATCTGCTATTTTTTAGTATCTAATGTCCGGCCGAGGGTAAAGAAATAATCAGAGAGGCGGTTGAAAAATTTCAGGAGGTTTTCGGGCAGCGGGTATTTTGAATGAACTGTTACCATCCTCCGTTCCGCTCTGCGGCAGACCGACCGGCACATATGAGCGTATGCGGAAGACATCGTTCCGCCGGGGCTTATAAAATGTGAAAGTTCCGGTAGTTTCTCGTCCATCAGGTCGATCTCCACCTCAAGACGTTTTACATCAGCTTCAATCAGCCTCTGGATGTCCGGTATTGTGACATCCTTTTTGGTGCTTCTCATGGAGAATGCGATGTTAGAATTAGAAACGTACAATTTCTCCTGTATCCAGCGGAGCATATCGCGAGCGCTTTTATCTTTCAGCGAAGAATAGAGAATGCCGATTGTGGAATTCAGTTCGTCCACCGTGCCGAGAGTCTCTATAACTGGGTCGTTTTTGCTGAGCTCGGTTCCCCCGAGTATTGAGGTCGAGCCTTTGTCCCCTTTTTTTGTGTAAATTTTCATGATGTTTTCTTCCGTATAATTATTTATCGGGAAATTAGTCAGATATAAAAATTATCATCAAGGATAATGCCGTCTGCCGCCCCACTGGAGTTTTTCATTGAGGATATGGAAATAGTCCTTCGTCTCGGACTGGATAAGCTTTAGATGGTACTTGCTCTCGGTTATCCTGATTTTATCTTTCGACATCAGTTTTACGCCCTTCTGCCCGTCAACTGTCAGGTAGGATTCACCCTCGGTGGCGTGCGTAATCAGCTCGATTACAGATTGACCGTTCACCACCAGCGGACGGTAGGTCATTGTGTGAGGACAGATCGGAGTGACAACGAATGCATCCAGCCCGGGATGCAGGATAGGACCTCCTGCGGAGAGGTTATACGCTGTTGAACCGGTAGGGGAGGAGACTATCAGGCCGTCCGCGCGGAAACGGATTACAAATTCGTTATCAAGGAACACCTCGGTCTCAATCATCCTCGCTAGTTTTGTATTATCAAGGACGAAATCGTTGAGAGCCCGGTAACTTTCTATGACTTCGCAGTTACGGATCAGTTCGCCCTCAAGCAGTAGCCTTTCACTGATTTCATATTTACCCGCGATGATATTTTCGAGAGTCGTGTACATCTCCTTGGCGGTTACTTCTGCCAGGAACCCAAGATGCCCCATGTTGATTCCTACGAGCGGGATTCCGGCTTCAGCAGCTGCCGGGCCTACGCTCAAGATCGTACCGTCACCGCCGAGTACGATTATTATATCGCTTTCTCTGGGCAGGTCAGTCCGCGTGGGACCGTCCAGTTTTGGATCTAATGCCTTGGCGGTTGTTTCACTTAATGTATAGTGTATCTCTCTTTCCTTCAGCCAGTTTATAAGCTCAGTTAGAATTTCTGCAAGCTTTGGGATTTTCGGTTTTGCTACTATTCCGACGGAACGGATTTTTTCTCCTGGCATGGAACAACCTTTTTAGTTATTTAACAATTATATGAGAAGGCGGGTTAATTTCCAGCTAACATTTATTAAAAACCGGTTATTTCTTTGATTCTCTCCTGGCTTATCAGGTTTTCAGGCGCTCCGGGGGTGTATATAAAATGCAATATATATTCTGTATTTCCTTTCTGTCCTTTAATCCTGGACATGGTCAGTCCGGCGGCGCTAAAACCGTTTTGATTTCCGCAGGAAATTATCTTTTCTATCACAGCAATATGTTTTTTCCTGTCCCGGATTATTCCTCCTTTTTCGACTTCATTCTTGCCAACTTCGAACTGCGGTTTTACCAGCGGAAGGAATACAGCGTTTTCATTCATCAAGGGGGGCAGAACCGGGATAATCAATTCGAGAGAAATAAAAGACACATCTGTTACCGCGATATCGATTTTTTCTCCGATGTCGTTGAATTCAAGAAAACGGGCGTTTTTATCCTCGATCAGTATTACCCGTTTATCCTGACGGAGTTTGTAATCTATGAGATTACTGCCGACATCCACAGCATAAACTTTCGAAGCGCCGTGTTGGAGGAGGCAATCCGTGAAACCACCTGTGCTGCTGCCGATATCGAGCCCGGTTTTACCTGTGGGATCGATATTGAAATCGTGCAGTGCGCCTTCCAGTTTGAGTCCTCCACGGGATACGTATGGATGATCCATTCCCTTGATAATGATTTCCGAATCAATCGGCACTCGAATACCCGGTTTATCCATCCGCTGAGTCCCGATAAGCACCTGGCCCGCCATAATAAGAGCTTTCGCTTTCTCTCTCGAGTTGATTCCTTCGATCTGTGAGACAAGGATATCCAGCCGTTCTTTTTTGCTGGTTTTATCCGGAGAGGACATTAATTGTTATCCGTTACTATAAGAATGAAACTCATTAAAAAGGGAAAAGGTTTTTCATCAGATAATCTACTGGATACAAACAATGTGATTTTCCATCGGCCTTCACGGGCGATAAACATCCTTTCAATAGGCACTTTTTCACTGGCAAGGATTCTCTCTATTTTTGTGCTGCCCAGCATGGTAGGCATTATTGTTTGCTCGTCCAGGGGCTGAGCTGACCAGTCTACATCGATTTCATGAACTGGCTTATCGCAACCGTTAAATAATACCGCCACCAGTTCGACTTCATCTCCAGGTTCCGCTTTCTCGTAATCCATAATCTTATCTTTGCGTCCCAGTGATAATAACCGGAGCGAATTCAAGCATCGGCGGGTATAGTTGCTTCTCGCAGCTGCGGTATACTCCCTGGCTTTTTCGAGATTTCTTTCCTTGTTTTCCTGTTTGCTCTCAACCTGGACGTTATAAAACACCAGGTTATTCCGCCTGTTCGCTTCGTATGTCTTCTCTTTCGGGTCGATGATGATGCTGATTTTATAGCTTGCCCCGGCAGGCAGAAGATTGAATGTCATTTTTGAAAAAACTTCAGGGTCTATTTGAGGGAGATATTTCGATGCGAGTTTTTTCCCTGCGGCATCACGTATCTCTATTACTGATGGAATTGAAGGAGCGCCACCGTTATTGGTTATCTTAATGGTTATTTTCCCTGCTTTTCCCTCGGTCATCGGGTTTGGAAATTGTTCGATACTGTCTATAGCCAGATCCGGGAATGGATTTTCCGGCCTGTTATTAACATTACATGAGTACATAAAAATGAATAGTGAAAATAGAATAACTGTAATTATAGAAATCCAATGATTTTGATTCATTATTAGATTTAATCTGTCTGAGTATCTATTACCAAAAGCCGAGGTTCGCTCATTTCTTCCATAGCGTATCTTATTCCTTCCCTCCCGAATCCAGAGTCCTTGACCCCGCCGTAAGGCATGTGGTCCAGCCTGAAAGTTGGGAAGTCGTTTATTATTACTCCTCCAACCTCAGTTTCATTATAAGCATACGCAATGCGCCCTATATCCCTTGTAAAATAACCAGCCTGTAAGCCGTATCGGGATTCATTAACTGTATTTACGGCATCCTCGAAATTCTCATATTTTTCGACCGTAATTACCGGGCCGAAAACCTCATGCGAATTAACCTTCATCTCAGGTTTCGTCTTCGTCAGTATTGTAGGATAAATGATATTACCCTCACGCTTGTTACCTGTTATAACTTCTGCGCCCTGTTCGATTGCCTCGTTTATCCATTGTTCAACCCGGTCAGCCTCATCAGCGCTGATCATAGCAGTAATAAAATTATTTTTATCCAGCTGATCGCCTGCCTTAAGTTTCAGCGTCTCATCCTTCATTATACAGAGCGCTTCCTGGAAAACACTGCTATGCACCAGCACCCTTTGCACAGATATACATACCTGCCCGTTATAAACGAATCCGCCCATCACCGCTCTTTTGGCGGCATATTCGACATTGGCATCATTATGGATAACGAGTGCAGCATTACCTCCGAGTTCCAGGGTAACCTTCGCTCTCGGAGCAAGTTCTTTTATTCTCCAACCGACTGCCGGAGAGCCGGTAAAAGTAATCTTTTTTATATGGGGGCAGGTCACCATATATTCGGTTTCCGCGCCCTTACAGGGGAGCACAATGAATGCGCCTTTTGGTAAATCGGTATTTTCTATTACTTCTGCGAGCAGCATCATCGAAAATGGAGTCTGCGATGCGGGTTTGATTATAATACTGTTGCCCATTGCCAGCGCCGGGCCGATCTTGTGACAGGTCAGGTTGAGTGGGAAATTGAACGGAGTAATTCCGAGGACAACTCCAAGCGGGAAACGACGGTTCAGGCCGATTTTATATTTACCGACCGGGTTGAGATCCATCAGTATTACTTCCCCACTTATCCGTTTTGCTTCCTCTGCTGCAACAACAAGCGTGGTTATGGCTCTTTTAACTTCGAGTTCGGCGGAGTTTATCGCTTTCCCAGCTTCGAGGGCGATTACCCTTGCGAATTCATCCTGCCTCTCCTGGATCCCCGAAACAATCTGCATCAGGATTTCTGAGCGTTCTGCTGCCATCATACGTTTTGTAATCTCGAATGCATCCACCGCTCGTTCAGCTGCCATATCCATCTCAGCCTTACCGGCAAGGGAAACGGTACCTATTAATTCGGAATTATATGGATTCCGCACTTCCAGTTTTTCTTCAGTTTCAATCCACTTTCCACCAAAGTAACAGCCGTAATCCATCATTTTCCCACCTCATTTATACCCTCATCAAGAGGGGATGGTTCAAGTATGTTCAACCTGTCGAGGCCCAGGTATCTGCCTGTTCCCAGACAGTGTCTGCATGGGCCTTTCCCTAGTTCATCATAACCAAGTACGCACCACGGGCAGTCATCACCTATCTTAAGAGTTTCGTCGTTCCATGCGCCGCTTTTTCCTGTACCATTGCAATACGTACATACTATTACATTGGTCGTTGTAGAGAGTGGGGAGTTCCCCGTCCCTTTACAGATAGGGCAGATTCCACTGTATTCCCATTGAACGCCTCGTGCCATATCGATCAGTTCATCAAGTGTTATGGTAGCGGTATCGATACTTTCAACCGGTATTCCATGATCCGGGAAAATTGATTTTCCCGTTTTTATTCGAAAAGAGCCATTTGATTTGACCGTTTTTTCAGGTGATTCTTGTTTTGTGGGTATAGTTTTTGTAGGTATATTTTTCTTGGTGATATCTTTTGGTGAATCTGTAATTTCTCCAAGCTTTGTTGATGTTGTGTCTGTCTTGTTTTGATTTTCAACTTTAACCGGTTGTGAGGGTGGAGGTTCCGTTTTTGGCTTGATTATTTCATTTTTGCTTTCTGTAACTGTAACAACTGGTGGGCTTTCCGTTTTTTCTACGATCTCAGGTTCATCAGCTTTCTGTACAGATGCCTCCTTCTGCATCCGTTCTATTTTTTGTTTTCTTATCCTCTCGACGAGCGCTTTTGTTGCCTCATAGTCTATATCCTTCTTTTTGATATAGACCACCATATCATTGGGCAGGGTGACGTAAACGCCATTTTCTTTTTCTTCGAACGGTTTGTCAGAGTAAATTTTTCTTCCGCTTTTAAGGACTAGAATATACCCGGCGAAGGATGAAGACACGAACAGCAGCATAATCAAAAAGGCAAAGGCTTTAATTTTAAACTGCTGTCCGGTCATATCTCCGGTTATTTTTTCTTAAGGTTTTCGTGATCCTTAAGAAAGTTTTCAAGCCCGATATCTGTTAACGGGTGTTTAATTAGCTGTTTAATAACCTTAAACGGGATAGTCGCCACGTCTGAGCCCATCAGCGCGGCGCGCAGAACATGGTGCGGGTGGCGGATGGATGCGGTGAGTATCTGTGTTTCGAAGCCATAGTTATCGAAGATAATCCTGATTTCCTCGATAATCTGCATCCCGTCACGCCCGATGTCATCTATTCTACCGACGAACGGGCTTACGAATGTCGCTCCGGCTTTTGCCGCGAGCAATGCCTGTATCGGCTGGAACACCAGTGTAACGTTCGTTTTTATTCCTGCTTCTGTACATGCCTTTGTGGCTTTTATACCATCCATCGTCATCGGGAGTTTGATTACAATATTTTTATGTAGGGCAGCGAGATGTTTAGCTTCTTTCATCATACCGTCGAAATCGGTCGAAACTACTTCCGCGCTGATTGGCCCGTCCACGAGTTCACATATCTTTTTCATATGTGAATCATGATCTGTTACTCCTTCCTTAGCTATAAGTGAAGGATTAGTCGTAACGCCGTCGATTAGCCCCATCTGAGAGGCTTCCTTGATCTCTTCAAGATTAGCTGTATCTATAAAAAATTTCATCCTGGTCTCCTGAACTGTTTTCTAACTATGCTTTAGCTTTTTTAGTAAAAAGAGCTTCATATTCTTTCGGGTCTGGTTTCTTGTCAAGTAAAGATACAATTACGAGGCTTCCAATTGATATTATCATAGCCGGATATATCAATGGGATACCCCACGGATCGCCGTCGATGACTTTTTCTGCTGGTAGTAAATAAGTCATTATTTTAAGAAATATTGATACTACAACACCGCTTGTAATCGATACCAGGCCACCGAGTTTAGTTACTCTTTTCCAGGAAAGAGCGGCTATAAGCGCTGGCGTAATCGCGACGCCGTAAATTGTATATGCGAAAAATGCCTGCTCAAGTACTGACTTCATATACATTGCCATAAAGAAGGCAACTACGCCGAGGACTACAACAATAACTTTCTGCATCACGACGAGATTTCTCTGTTTTGTCTCTTTTTTGGAAAACCTCTGGTAGATATCACGCATAATATTTGTCGATGGAGATAAGAGGTAATTCATCGAGGTTGAGAGAACTACAACAACCGCGGCGGCAAGAAGAAGGATTCCAACCGGAGTCGGAACTGCATACCTGGCGGCGAGGAGCACAAGTTTTCCTCCGTCTTCAGGACCGGTAAGGTGTTTTTGAATCTCTGGTGAAGCATATGCGAACACAGCAATAACGACTACGACGGTCTCAACAATAACTGTACCGATAACCCACCAGATTACTGATTTTTTAGCTGCTTGGGGGGTTTTAGCGCTGTAAAATTTCTGGTACATACTCTGCACGCCGAGTAGGAGCAACATTGTAGCGAAGAAATAGCTCAGCGCTTTTAAAACAGGGTGAGCACCGAAGGAACTGTTAAACGCCTGGAAGTGCTCCGCGGGAAGCGTTGCTTCCGCTCCGGAAAGTCCCCCGGCAAACCCGACAACAAACGGTACTGCTATGCAGCAGGCAAGCAGGATAATAATCCCGTTCGGCAGGTCGGTATAAGCGACCGCCATCATACCGGCAAGTGCTGTGAATGTAATAACAAAAATGGCCGTAAGAATAGTTCCGAGCTGCGCGCTAATGCTTCCGTCAGTAATGACGTTTAATATAAAACCTCCAGCTTTAAACTGATAGGAAACTATAACTGTAAAACTGATGATAAGAGCGATTGCTCCGATTACCCTCGAAGCGGGACCAAAGCGGACTTCCAGGATATCTCCAATTGTGTATTGGCCGAAACTCCGGATTTTTGCGGCAAGGAAGTATATTATAATAATACCTACCCATGCTCCGGCAGCCATCCACAATGCGCTGAATCCGGCTTTTGCGGCAAACTCGGCACCCGCAATAAATGTACCGCTTCCAATCCAAGTACAAACCAGAGTGAAAACCATAACGAAAGTTGAGAGTGAGCGCCCTGCAACCATGAAATCATCCTGGTTTTTAACCTTAAAGCTTCTGTAAAAGTTGAAACCCATCAATACCAGCAGGTATGCCAGTATGATAAAGAGATAAATTCCCATAATTAATTACTCCGGTTAACAGTCTATTATAATTATGTCTTCCTGTATTGGTCCCGTGACCTCTACCTTCCCCTCAGGCGTTATAAACACATCAACCTCGCTGCGTACGCCTATTCTTTCATCCGGCATGTATACCCCTGGTTCGACTGAGTGCAATATGCCTGGGACAATCTTTCTCTCATCCTTGGTTTCGAGGTTGTCTATATGAACGGCGTTTCCGTGCACTTCCCTGCCGATACTGTGCCCGGTTCTATGCACGAAGAACTGGTCAAATCCTTTGCCTTTTATATAATCGCGGCAGGCTTTATCAACTTCCCAGCCACCACATTCCTTGCCGGATTCGATTTTGTTTCTTTCGAATTCTATCGCGGCGTCTCTTCCGCCTTTTACGACTTCCCAGACTTCCTGGTAACGAGCCGGGATATCCTTACCAGCGTAACCCATCCAGGTTACGTCATAGTAGATACCGTCCGGGTCGTCCACCCTTGCCCAGAGATCAATAAGGACTATATCGCCTTTCTTGATTTCAACAGCGACCGCTGGTGTTGGATCGAAATGCGGGTCGGCTGCATGCTCATTAACACCGACTATCGGGGGCATCTCATCACATGTCAGGCCATTCTCACCGAATTTTTTATCAATATACTGCTGAATATCATATTCAGTAATCTTTTTCCCCTCGCGCAGGCATCTGCCGATTTCCGCAAATGCTTCATCTTTAATTCTATGGATAATCTCGCCCGCTTTTTTATGGAGTTTGTATCCTTTTTCATCAACCATCCCCTCGAACTGCTGGATCAGGTCTGCAGAAGATACTACTTCCACTCCTGTTGATTTGATCAATTCGACCGTTCCAGCATCCACCGTTGAAACATACGGGATGTTGTTCATCGGGCTGTACTGCATAGCTATTTTTTTAGCCTTACCAACTACATCTTTTAATAATGCATGCCGTTTTTCCCATTCAAGGTAGAAATTTTTCTTACCCGGAAGGCTATCCAGTTTTGTCGGTTCTACGGTGCTTACAATTTTCTGCGGTTCACCATCAGCGGGAATATAATAATACCAACGTCTTGATGTATGTTTATGTTCATCAAGACCCAGAATCCTGTAGCTTATAACTTCTCTATTAGCGAAATCAAAAAGCAGCCATCCATCGAGGCCTGCTTCTTTAATAGCGGATTGTATTGCTTTTAAGTCCATTCCTGACTCCTTATTAAGAATATAAAATTGGCTTCATGATGCAGATGATAATAGCATACCGGTATCGGCTTTTCAAACTATCTCATTGTGAGGAATATTTATAATTAGATGGTTTTAAATTGATTCTGATGATGATGTCATTATATTAAATTTGAAATCCTGAACTGTAAACAATCCAGGATTTCTATGTGGCATTTTGTTAATAATCAGTTTATTTTAGTTTTACTATATAGGTTTTTCCATCCTGCGTGATATCGACATTGTTTAATTCCAGTTTCAAGGAATCAGTTGTTATCTTTAAGTTTGTATTCTGTTGTTCAAATGTTGGTTGTTTCTTGCCTAAATTAAACTCAGCTTTTGTGATTCCATAATACAGTGGGTGTTTATCTGTCCCTGTTGTAATTCCGGATGTGTTCAGCATCTCCAGGTTGCTGTTCTTATTTCCAAGTTTAAGGAACCTTTTATGGATTATCCGTTTTTTATCCACTGATATGATATTCATTGGATCAAAACCTTTAGGGAATAGGGGATTTGCAGAAGAATCGACGATAATTTTATATTCATCCGGATCTTCGAATGATTTCAGATAACTCTTTATTTCAGTATTAATTTTTACGATCTGATTTTTCGTTAATTCTGTATATTCCTTTTTAACGCTTTCAGGTATTGCGTTAGAGGATTTATGATTTTTCAGGAATGCAGATATTAACTGATCGGGATAACTCCCTTCTATACAATCCAGTTTTTTTAAACCATCGGGATTGTATTTATGCCATAATGAGATAAGAAGATAACCGGTAGTGTATGCCCGTTTTCTGGTTTCCGTCGGTTCGAATGAAGGAACGTCATCCGTTTGGATTAGTGGATTATTTGTAGCTATGTGTTCAATATAAGTAGCCGAGCCCTCAACTAGTTCCACCCGGCGTTCATAATTCGAGAATTCTGGAGAGATTGATTCATACCTCTGTGAACGAAGATCGATCGCCTGTCTCAACCAATCGAGGGATTCCTTTTTGCCTTTGGCTTTAAATGCTTTAACAAGGGCGTAAAGTTCCATCTTGCGAAGAAGAATATTTTCCTCTTCTCTGTATGGATACATAAACAGTACCGCTTCGTTCGTTCCCCATCCCGGATACTTCTCGGCTTGGTATACGTGGAATTTCTCATGAAGAATCAAACCGGCATTTTTGAGGATATAATCTTTTTCCATGGATAAATCTCTAAGCATCACCACAGCTATACTGATATCATTCAATTTAATTGAGGTATTTGCCCTTACCGCTGGATATAACCCTGTGTATACCATCCAGGTTTCGTTCTCATGTTCCATAAAATCCTTCGGTGGGTTCGGATGATTAACCAGGTAAGTATTCGTGCCATCGAAAACAACTAAAGGTATTGATTGAGGGTCGAATCCATCCCACAGGTTTTTATGAGAAAGCAATTTTTCCTGTTCTACGATTTTATGAACAACATCGTAATCCGCTGATACGAATACAACAAATATAATTAACAATAAATGTGTTAAAGTTTGAATTTTCAAGATTAATCCTTTCAACTTGTTTGCTTTTTAAACGAAAGAATTTGTAAATGGTTCAATGTGTGAAAATTACGAGTGTTGGATATCTCATAATTATCTTTACAATGAATGAAATGTAATATACTTAACATTAATAACTATTTTTTGTGATAGAAAAAAAGCAGCCAATTTATACAAATAAGTTTTGGGAGGAGAGAAATGAGAAACATGAAGAGATGTATAGTGCTATCTACTGTAATCCTGATACTGTTGAGTAGTTCTTTATTTGCAGCAAGCTGGATTAAAGTAATGGCGCCGAGGAAAAATGATACGACTGGTAAAACAGGAGAGACTTTTACTTTTCGATTTGGTTCGGAGATTGTCAGGAACGCAAAGAGCTTTCTGATAGTTGGTGGAATAGAGGGAGAATCTAAACTTTATTATAATAAGGTGTTACCAACCTGGCCTGGGAGTGTTGACAATTACCCTCAATTTGATTGGACACCTCAAAATGCAGGTACATATACAGTATACTTCGAATCTGATCCTAATAATGCACAAGGCTTGAAGGAAAAAGTAACGCTTGTAGTTACTATTACTGGTGGAACTACTGCACCGGGTAAATCTATTGGTATGCAGATGGCTAATGCTGATATGTCGCTTGATGATGTTATCGTGAAACCGGATGTAATTGCAAAGGGAAGCAAAGTTACTGTCGAGTTTAAAATTTTAAACGTAGGTAATGTGCAAATTAATCCACCGATTGAGGTGAAACTGGAAGAGAATGGAACCGAGAGATGCAGTGTATCCAGTCAAAACTTTCTTCCTGTTGGAGGTGTCGGCGGTTCTCTGAAATGTTCTTTTATTGCTGATCATGTCGGTGATTATTACCTCATTGCGAAACTTAATCCTGATAAAAAAGTATTCGAAAACAATTATCTTAATAATGAAAAAAAAGTTCAGTTTAAGGTTTATGAGAATGCAGCTATCAATATCTCACCCAATCAGGTGACGTCTTTCCAGGGGAACTCTCTCCAGGGTGATATGCTGGCTGATCATAAGGTTGAGGTTTATGACTGGAATTTCCTGGATAATCAGGGTAAACCGATAACGACATTCAGCCTGAATGACACAAAAACAGTATTAAAATTCAGGCTCATCAATAGAGGTAAGGATAAATATAACGGTATGATTACCTCCGTGGAATTTTTTATGGATGATGCTCCTGATTTAAAATCCTTTGAAATCAAAGCTCAAAAACCGGTCACAAACCTTAGTAAAAGGCCTGCTGAGTTCATCGTCCCCAATATTTTAGTCAAGGATATACTTTCAAGGAATGCGGATAACCATTTCGGACAGAGGATTAAAATTAAGATCCATATTACTCCAGGATTTCCGGTTAGTAGCCAGGCACAGAAGTACAACTGGCAATTACCTGATTTGACTATCATTCCTAAATCATTTGAGGTGAAGTGTTCTCCTCAGAGGTATATTAAAATTACTTATGAGGTTGAAAGCAAACATTACTCAATCCCAAGTGGTGAAAAAGTTGAGGTTGAATATTATTATGTTGATTGGCCTGAATTAGGATCGAAAAACGATATATATTTAAAACGTGAATTCAATGGACCATTCTCAAAGTTGACATTTGAGACTCCAAAAATAACAAAGACTATGTATCACGCGCCAGTACCGCATACGCTTTTCTGCCAGGCAGTTGATCCCAGGAATAAAATAAAGGAATTAAATGAAGATAATAATGTTAATTGCGTTTATGGTAATTACTCTCTTTCCAGAGAAGAAAAATGCCTGGAAAGGACAGGCAATTTTGATCCTAAAGATATCTGGAGTTACGATGGCTTAAAAGATAAATTTGGTAAATAAAACCTGTAATCTGGCTGCGGATAATTTTGTCCGCAGTCAGTTTTTATATTCTGATACCCTATTCTGTAAAGCTATATCATCCCGATAATAGTTATCAAGATCATCTAACCATGCTGCTTCATCATTGAGAGGTTTGACCATAATCTTTCCGATTAGTTCTCGTTCTTTTGCCTGATGATACTGAAGGATGATGTTTCCGTCTCGGCGCCCGATGATCTCAATTTTTCCTGTACGATGTGACATTGCATAACGGAAAGATTTGGATGGCCCATCCAGATTTCTCTTCACATTTTTGATAAGAGGAATAGATTCAGCAAATGGTATCTGGAAATGATGCTTAACTCCCTTTACCGGCCTGCATTGGAAAAGATAATAAGGTACGATGCCGACGCTCCTGAGTTTGGTCATCAGTGATATGAGAGTATTCTCATTGTCGTTTACACCCCGCATCAATACAGCCTGGTTATTGATAACAATACCTGCCTCCCTTAGCACTTTTATCGCTTCTTTTGCTTCAGTGGTTATTTCTTTTGGGTGATTGAAGTGGCTTATAATGTAGATCATTTTTTTTCGTGCTGTAACTTTCTGAAGAAGGTTTATCAGCCTGTCATCCAGAAGGATTCTCTGTGGAAGCGCTGCCAGGATTCGTGTCCCTATCCGGATATAGCTTAGATGTGGAATATTGATAAGTTCTGAAAGCATTTTTTCGAGAATGTCTGTTGGGAGAGCAAAAGGATCACCGCCGCTGATGAGTACATTACGGATTTCCGGATGTTCTTTGACGTAATCAGCTGAATCTTCAAAATGTGTGATAATTTCGTTATCAGTGAGCCCAACCATTCTTTTTCTGAAACAAAAACGACAATATGCAGTGCAGCGATGTGTAGAGAGTATAAGGGCTGTTTCTTTATATTTATGTTGCAGACCCATAAATTTTGTGTTTTCTTTTTCCCCGCTAGTGTCATAAGAGCCATCGGTCGAAAGTTCGAATATGGAAGGAATCATCATTTTTTTTAAAGGATCCTCTGGATCAGACCAGTCTATCAGTTTTGCGTAATATTCAGTAATCCTCATCGGATGGATTTTTAACAACTCTCGAAGTCTTTCTTCTTCAGCCGTTGAGATCGTGCCGAATTTTTTTAATTCCTCCACGGTTGTGATACTTTTATCTAATAATTTTTGCCAATTCATGGCGAACCTACCTTTACACAGTTTTATAATGTTTTAATGCAATATTTAATTTAGTAATCAATTCGTAAAAGAATTAATCATTTGGCTGCGTCAGGAATTTACATTGTTCATGTATTGATTAATAAATAAATACGCAGCTAGAATTACATTGTGAATTACATTATAGCACAAAAAGTTATTTTGAAAAAGTGATTCAGGAAGGAGTTAGAATTTTTTCTGTTAGTTTTAATTAGAAAACCAGTAAAGGTTGTTAAAGCTATGAAAATCAAAAAATGAAGGGGAGTTGATGTGAAATTCTTATTGGTGAGGTTTTTGTGCGATTGTGATTAATGAGACTCCGAATGGGAGATTAATACCAGTTAATAAATATTTCTCTGAGGCGAAAATATTCTTGAACAGGGAATTCGTCAATTTTCCAACTTTAGGGAGGTAATACTCAGTTTGTTCTTTTCTGAATATCTTCTCATAAAACCTGCGCGCAGCCGCCAGGGGAAAGAGGAAAAAATTATAATAGCTCAGTTTTTTAATCGTAAACCCGGAAGATAATAATATTTTTTTAAGAGATTTCCGCGTGTATCTTCTTTTATGCCAGTTGACGTCATCAAATGAACTCCACAAAAACTCATATGCCGGTACGGTGAGCACGATGTATCCGCCAGGTTTAAGAACCCTGAAAACTTCATTTAATCCTTTTTGGTCATCTTCGAGATGTTCAACAATATCAAAACCAAAGACAAAATCGAAACTACTGTCAATTGTTGGCAGAAATTGAGCATCGGCGCTAATAAGATTTTTTAGCTTACGCTGGCTGCAGAAAATCAGGGCATCGTGTGAAAAATCAAGAGACACGATTTCACCTTTATCTTTGAAAGTCTCACTTAGTATCCCGGTGCCGCACCCGATGTTTAATATCTTCAGATTTCCCCTTTTTCCAGACATCTCAATAAGGGGGTCAATGAGATGCTTCAGGATTTCTTTCCTGGCGGTATACCACCAGTAGGTCTGCTCATGTTCAAATGTTATCTGGTAAGAATGTTGTTCCATCTTGACCGTTTTATGCGGTAAGTTCTTTTCTGCGTTGTTTGATGGATTTTCTTTCCCGTCTGGCGAATGCTATTAGAGATTTATAATATCTTATGCTATCTCGTAATACTTTTACGGTTGTCTTCTTTTCTTCATTTCGCAGGTATAAAACAGGCACCTGGAAGAAGGTCAACCCGGAAAGATGTGACCAGGCAACAAGCTCTGTGCTCCAGAACCAGTGTGTATCCCTGCATTTTTCAAGTATCGGTAGTATAGTTACTTTTTTAAAGAATTTATACCCTGTTTCAGTGTCGTTGAGATATTTAACACCAATCTTTAATTTCACCATTTGGAGATAAACCCAGTGAGTTAGATACCTGAAAGCTCCGGAGAGTTTAACCTTATAAATTCTCATACCAATGACAATATCATGGCCTTCACGAACCCGGTCGACACAGTAGGGTATGTAAACGGGAGATACTTCAAGGTCGACATCTATATAGCCCACTATTTCCGCTTTTGCATTTTTTATACCAGTTGTAACAGCTCCACCTCTTCCTGTATTTTTTTCATGAAAGACATATCGGCACTGTGGATATTCTTTGACCAGATCTTTTATTATTTTCCTTGTTTTATCGGAACTCTGGTCATCCACCATGATAATTTCGTATGTGAGTCTTGAGAGGTCGAGTGTTGTAATAATATCCCTGATACTCTTACGAAGGTGTGAATCTTCATTATAACATGCTAATATTAAGGAGAAATCAGGTTTGTTGTTAGGCATCTATTACTCCAGTCGACTTGAATTTAACAGAGTGAAAAGTAATGTCAACTCTTCTAAAAAAACTATTTAAAATTCACTACAACTCTATTAGAATAATAACATGAAAAAAGTACTTGAAGAAAAACTGATGAACGAGATTCGAAAGATCGAGCGCGAATTGACAGTAGATTTACCAAAGGAAATTCATGCTGCAGCTTCGCTCGGTGATTTGAGCGAAAATGCGGAATACCAGGCTGCCCTTGAAAGACAAAGCTATTTGCAGAACAGACTTGGTTCACTTAAAAAGCAAGCTGCGACGATTGCGCTTATCAGTGAACAGACTATACCTAAGGATAAGGTTGCTCTAGGCTCGACTGTTTATCTGAGGAATCTTGATACAGACGAAGAAAAAGTGTTTCATATAGTACTTGGCGATATTGCAGAACCTGAAAGAGGAGAAATATCTCCATCTTCACCAATCGGGAGGGCATTACTAAATAAAGAATTGGGTGAAGAAATCGAGGTCAGGACTCCCTCAGGTATTGTGGAGTATGAAATCACTAATCTAAAAACAGTTTTTGATAAGATAGACAAATAACAATTAAATCAATTCTCTCGGACTATGTTTAAAACAAAGTATAGAACTCTGGCGGACGAATTAGAACGTTATATCAAGAGGTACGAGGTACTTCTTGAAAGGATGTATAACGTCGGAGATATCCTCACCAGTGACGAGATTCAGTGGATGAAGGATTTCCATAATCCTGAACGTCACATTCAGGGTATATACTATCAGTTGAGACGAGTAGATGATTCATATATTGATATGATACTTCAGAAATTCGATTCATTGAAACGTAAAGAACACGGCTTGAAAAGAGTACAAGCAGTAAGAGAGAATTATTCACGGCCTGCTGGACAGGGTGGTGAACCCACTGGTGATGGTAACTATATTGAATTTTATGCAAATTCACACAGAGATGTCGATACGTTAGTGAATGATCTTGTGTTAGCTATTCATAAAAAAACAGGCGGAATCAATCCAAGTACAATGGATAGGTATGTGAAGCAGATCAGAAATCGGGTACAGACTGTTAAGAATGAAAATGTAGATTCCAGTATAGAAGTAAAGGCTGTGATCAACCGAAGCACAAACCAGATTGAAATAAAGGTTAATAAGAAAAGCTGAGCTCAGCGTCTCAAATAATATGAAAATGAATATATTTAAAGCTGGAAATAATAATGTCCTGCCAGTTTTCACGATGTTACTGGCATTAATATTGCTATCTGTTTCTTGCGGAGGAGATAGTGAACAAGGACAGGATATCGAGGAAGAAGAGTTTATAATTACCCGGAATATTGCAAGCGTTCGTGGAGAAATTGTCAAACTATCAGAATACCTTGATTATCTTAAGTATGAGGTCGATCCCGATCTGCAGCCTGACCTGGATAATGAGTTGAAGTCTTATTATCTTGAAAGGTTACTCGAAAGGGTAGCGCTTCTTAAAGAAGCTCAAAAAGCAAGTATTACGATAGTCCAGAAGGAACTGAACGACAGGATTGAGGAATTGAAGAGTCAACTCAGTGATGAAATTATCAAAGATGAAGAGATTAGAAATCTTTTTTCTGATCCGGGATGGGTCAGCCATCTTGAGAAATCTATGGTAATTCAGAAATATGTTGACCTGGTTATCACTTCCACTGTCGTAGTTTCACAGAACGAAGAAGAAGACTATTATAATAAAAATTACAGCCGGCAAACCTCTTCAAGGATGTATTCTTTAAGCCAGATTATCGTAGCAGACAGGGCGACTGCGCAGAGTATAAAAGACGAACTTAAGAAAAATAAGGCTAAATTTCAGGAACTTGCAAAACAGTATTCAACCTCACCTGATGGTAAAAATGGTGGAGATATAGGTTGGTATTCAAGCGAACAGCTCCCTGAATCGATACTTAATGCAATACGTAAATTAAATGTTAATGATATAAGTGATATCATTGAGACTGATGCGGGTTTGGTGATAATCAAATTGGATCAGGTAAAAAACAGCGAGAGAAAAAGTTTTTATGAAATGAAGGAAGTTATTCAGCAGGAGCTTCTTGAAAAAAAGAGGGAAATAAAGCTGAACGAACATATTGATAAAATATGGAGTGAAAAGAAAACTAAAACAACGGGAATTGAAATTTTCCCGGATAATTTAAATTTTATTTACACACCGATGAGGAATAGAGGATAGGTTATGAAAAAAGTGACAAGTTTTATACTTTTTATATCGATGGTTCTGCTTCTACTGATCAATATTAACCCGGTATTTGCGCAAGGACAGGAAGAAAAAGATGTCGAACATATTATAGCAAAGATTAATAACGTAGTAATTACTTCTTCAGATCTGGATACCGCTATTGAAGAGTTTAAAAAATCAAGTCGTACACCAATGAGTGATAAAGAGCTGAAGATGAAAGCGTACGAAGGTCTTATGCTTTCAAGGTTAGTGACATCCATTTCGGATCTTCTCCAGTATAAAGTGGATGATGAGGCAATTAACAATCGTATAGAACAGATTAAAAAGGAAAATGGGATAGAATCCGATGAGATGTTTTCAGAGATGTTGAAGAAAGAAGGCCTTTCTATACAATGGCTTAAAGAAAGGCTTGAACAATCCTTCAGATACCAGGTTGTTATTACCCGGAATGTCCTTGCCACAATCAAAATAACCGATGAAGAAATCAAAGATTATTATAATCGTAATATTCGGGATTTCAGTGAGCCGGGCAATATTAGAATAAGCCAGGTATTTATCTCCACAAGCGACAGAAGTGAAGAGGATGCCAAAAATTTAGCGAATGAAATATCAGCTAAGATAAAAGGTGGTTTAGGTTTCACAGAAGCTGTAAGGCTCTACTCCGATGACAAAACTAATGATGGTGACCTCGGGTTCTTTGCTGAAGGAGAATTAATAAAAGAATTAAGCGATTCAGCATTTAAGATGAATGCTGGCGATGTTTCTGAAGTGATAAAAACTGATAATGGTTATCATATAATACAGGTAACTGAGAAAAAAATTGCTAAAACAATTCCTCTTAAAGATGTTAGAGCACAGATTGTTGATAAATTAAGATTTCAACGTTTGCCCGAAGCTGAAAAAGAATATATAAAGACTCTTCAAAAAGAGTTTTATGTCGAAATACTTGATCCGGAATTAAAAGCGCTGTACGAGGAACAGGAAAAAAAAGAAGGAGATAATGAGTCCAAACAGCAGTAAACAGTTTATATCTGACCTTGAAGAAGGTCAGAATGTAGAATCGGTTTTCCTGGTTATTAATAAAGAACTCAGGCCAAAGAAAAACGGAGGAAAGTACCTCCGTCTTATTCTTGCAGATAAAACGGGTCAGGTTATCTGTAATATGTGGGATAACTTTGAATCCGCTTTTCCTCTGTTCCAGATTGACGATTACGTCATGATTAAGGGTATGGCAAAAATGTTCCAACAGAAAATACAGCTTCACCTTCTCAGCATCCAGAAAGTCGATGCGGATGAAATCAATCATGACGATTTTCATAAAACCTCAGAGAAAGATGCCGGAGAGATGTGGAACGAATTTTCAGGGCTTATCGACAGTATAGAAGATTCATATCTTAAAACACTGTTACAAAATATATATGAAAAACCGGAGATCAAGGACAGGTTTTTGTCTTCTCCCGCAGCAAAAGCGATGCATCATTCATATCAAAGCGGCTTGCTCGAACACACCCTATCCCTCGCAAAACTTTGTATGAAAATAGTGGAGCATTATTCCACGATTCCGCTTAACCGCGATCTTATGCTTGCCGGGGCGATGTTGCACGATTATGGCAAAATATTTGAGTTGACGTACGAGAGAGGTTATAACTATACGGATGAGGGCCGTCTGCTTGGCCATATTTCTATTGAAGCGATTGAGATACAGAAGGAAATTGACAAAATAGAGGGTTTTCCCTCAGAAACCAGGTTGCAGCTCCTTCATATGATTCTTTCTCATCATGGAGTGCATGAATATGGCTCTCCAAAGCGTCCAAAAACACTCGAAGCCTTGATACTATATTATTTAGATGATCTTGATGCTAAGATAGATTCAATGTATCGATTTATAACAGAAAATGCAGCTGATGGTAAATGGGCCGGATTTGAAAGCAAACAGTTTGAACGTTTTATTTACAAAGGCTCACTTATCACACCTGAGGATAACTACGAAGAATAATCCTGTTTATGGATTTACCCCTTATAAAAAAAATACCTGAACTTAAGATAGGTAACATTGAAATCTATCCGCCTCTGCTTCTTGCACCCCTGGCGGAGATTACGGATGTCTATCTTCGCCCCATTTTAAAAAAAATGGGGGGAGTAGGACTCGCTGTAACCGAAATGGTCTCCTCAGAGGGATTGACCAGGGGTAATAAACAAACAATTGAGATGCTAGATTTCAAGGATGAAGAAAGGCCTATCTCGGTACAGATTTACGGTGCAAACCCCGTCAGAATGGCAGATGCTGCCGCTATGGCTGAAGAAGCGGGCGCAGATATTATCGATATAAATTTCGGTTGCCCCGCGAAGAAAATAATCAGGGGTAAAAGCGGTGTTGCATTGATGAAGGATACTAATCTTGCTGAGAATATCATAAAGGATGTGGTAAAAGCCGTTAAGGTTCCTGTAACGGTTAAAACAAGGTTGGGATGGAACAGTACTGACCTGAATTATATTGAATTTGGTAAAATGGCGGAAAATGCTGGAGCAGCGATGATCACTCTTCATGCTCGAACAGGGAAACAGCATTACAGTTTCGAGCCAAAACGTGAAGCCTGGGACGAACTTGCTAAAGCTGTAAAGATTCCAGTAATTGCTAATGGTGATATTAAAATCCCAGAGGATGTTCAATGGGTATTTGAAAACACAGAATGCCGGGGAGCTATGATAGGCAGGGCTGCGCTTAAAAATCCATTCATTTTCAGGATTATTTATGCGAAAATTATTGGAGAAATTTATAGACCTACAAAGAAAGATATAGGAAAATACTTTTTAGAATATTATGAATCAATTAAGGCAAACCCGGATCAGAAGTTCGTTATTCACAAACTGAGGATTATGGGTGGGTGGTTAAGTCACGGTTTTAAAAATGGAAATCAATTCAGAAGGAGAATCAGTTCTCTTACGGAGGATGCGTCCTTCATTGATGCTATACTTGAATTCTTCGAACTTGAGGAATTGGATGTGGCGGAATAAAGGAATTTATATCGAACATGTATAAATTTGTTCTGGAAACGGATGATCTTCAGAAGGTTTTTGGAAGCCAGGATAAAAACCTGAAGGCGCTGGAGAAACATTTTGGTGTCGAGATCGCTGCAAGGGGATCCAGTATCATGGTGGCGGGAGAACTTCGTCTTGGTAAAGCTATAGAGAAAATACTTCGCGATTACGCAGAACTACTGGAAAGCGGCCACAGCCCGGGTAATGGGGATTTTGATACTGTTTTTCGCCTGTATGAACAGAATGCAGAAGCTGATGTTAAAGATTATTTCAAAGGCAATGGGATATCTCTGCCCGGGGGTAAGAGCGTCAGGCCCAAAAGCGCCAACCAAAAGCGTTATGTCGATTTGATAAGGAATCATGATATCGTTTTTGCGATAGGGCCAGCCGGGACCGGGAAAACATATATCGCGATGGCGATGGCTCTTGAAAGGCTGAGGAGTGGGAGCATTAAGCGGATTGTCCTCTGCAGGCCTGCGCTGGAAGCTGGGGAAAAACTGGGTTTCCTGCCCGGAGACCTGGTCGAAAAGGTGAATCCTTACCTCAGGCCGCTGTACGATGCGCTCTATGACCTTACGAGTACCGAGATAGCACAGCGGTATATCGATGACCAGATTCTGGAAATAGCTCCGCTTGCATTTATGCGGGGGAGGACTCTGGCGCATAGTTTTATCATTCTTGATGAGGCGCAAAATACTACATCGGAACAGATGAAAATGTTCCTCACACGCATTGGTATTGGTTCAAACGCTGTTATTACCGGCGATATTACGCAGATCGACCTTGAAAAAAATGTTACTTCAGGCTTAGTGGAAGCAGAAATGTTGTTTCAAAAGATGGAGGATATTGCAATTGCAAGGTTCGATGAGACTGATGTCGTACGACATCCGCTTGTGAGGAAGATAATTAAGATTTACGAGGAAAATCGGGCAAGAAACGGTAAAGACCGGGAATCCCGATAAAAAATTATGGTAGAAAAATTAAAATCAAAACCCGAATCGGTTTTTAAAAAGAAATCTTTCCTTGAAAAAAAGGTGGAACAATTTAAAACCAGGGTGATTACAAATGATACTGTTTGGGCTGTAACGACTGTATTATTGCTTCTGATTTTCATGGGGCCCGAGATTATAAGGACTCCGTATCAGTATAAACTAGGCGATATCGCTCAATCCACAATAAAAGTTCCCACTGATATTACTGTCGCGGACGATTCAGGTATAGAACAGAGAAGGCTGGATGCTGTAGAAAAGACTCTTCTGATTTACGATAAGATACCTGACAGCGGTGACCTGGTTAAAAAATCTATCTCGAGATTTTTCGAAAAAGGCAGGGCGATTTTAAGTGGTTTTATGAGGGAGAAAAATATAACCAGCTATCAGGACCTTGCACAGAGCAGCAGGTTTAAAACTGCCCGTGAACAGATCATCAATCGGTTGAAGGATTCATTCGAGATTAATGCAGATACGGAGCTTGTCAAATTTTTAATCAGTATTAATTTCAATAAACCTTTCGAAGAAAGCTCGCTCATTCTGGCTGACAGACTTTCAAAATACGACATTCTAAAATCCAGAGAAGAAATCGAGAACCTCAGTGGACGCGGCTTTCTGCTTCGCCGCCTTGGCAGTAATAATGAAGAGATAAAAACCGAGAGGATTGAAGACCTGTCGGGATATAGATCGATGGATGATATACCATCAATACTTTACCGGGAATCACTTTCGCTCAATCTCGATACGATGGCTAAATTATATGCCCGTCGATTTGTCGGCCTTGAGATAAAGCCAAATATAGAGTTTAACAGCTCCCGGACAGAGGAAGCGCGCGCCAGGGCGGTCCTGGATGTCGAGCCGGTCTATTACAGTCTTAAAAAGGGTGAAGTAATAGTCCGTGAGGGAGATATCATCGATGAAACGGACTTGATAAAAATCTTCGGCTTGCAGCAACAGAGCCGGAAATTGAATTTTTATCTCAACCTTGTCGGATTGTTCATCATCCTTGTCTGTTTTATTGTCGCGATCCGTAAATATACAGAGTTCTTCCTCAAGAGATATCTTAAAGTAGCTAACCTGTTTATTCTTTTAAGCTCGATTCTGATATTACAGGTAGCATTGATGAAGTTTTCTCTCTTTATATCCGAATCGATGGTGGATCATTTCCTTTTGAGCCCGTTGAATAAGATTGAATCATATTATTATATGATTCCGTTTGCGGCCGGTGCGATGTTGCTCACATCCCTTGTTAATCAGCAGATAGCCATTATCCTGGCAGTCGCAGTATCCATCTTCAGTGGATTAATGACCGCCGGTAATTTCTATGTCGGATTCTTCGCGCTCTGCAGCAGCCTTGCTGCGATCTACGGCATCCGTCACTACCGTGAACGCGCGGCTATATTAAAAGCGGCAATGATAGTCTCTCTTGTAAATATCATTTTTGTGGCTGCGATCAACCTCTTCATGGTGAAGGTCGAAGCGGTAGTCTTCCTGTTCGAGATTTTTGCAGCGTTTATTGGCGGATTTGTTGTAGCGTTTTTTGTTCAGTTCCTTCTGCCTATCCTGGAATCCGCGTTTGGTATTGCCACGGATATCAAACTTCTCGAACTTTCAAGTATGGACCGTGAACTTCTCAGGAGGCTTTCCGTGGAAACTCCCGGCACATATCAGCACTCCGTTATGGTTGGAATGCTCGCTGAGGCCGCGGCAAACGAAATAGCCGCCAACCCGCTTTTCTGCAGGGTCGCGACTCTTTACCATGATGTAGGTAAATTGCTTAAACCCGATTATTTTGTCGAGAACAATTCCGGTGCGCCGAAACTGCACAGGAAGCAGAAACCGAACATGAGCGCGCTTATCCTTGTGAACCACGTCAAGAAAGGTATCCAGATTGCCAGGGATAACAAGATACCTCAATCCATTATCGATATTATCCCGCAGCATCACGGGACGCGGTTGATAAGTAACTTCTATGAACAGGCGAAAGAACTCGCCGACCCGGATATCGATGAAGTAAAAGAAGATGATTTCAGGTATCCCGGCCCGAAGCCGCAGACAAAGGAAGCTGCTATTATTATGGTTGCGGATTCAATAGAAGCGGCATCAAGAACGTTAAAAAATCCTTCCCCTCAGAAGATCAGGGGAATGGTCGATGAGATTATAAATAATATTTTCATGGACGGACAGTTTGATGAATGTCAGCTGACTATGATTGACCTGCGGAAGATATCGGATGCGATTTCACGGAAGTTGACGACGATATTCCATGGCAGGGTTGAGTACCCTCAGTTCCAGTTCAACCGTCCGGAAGAGAGTAAAAGCGAGAATGTAAAGGATAAGGATTCCACAGCTAAAAATGAAAAAGAATAATAAAATATCGGTCACAGTTGCCGTTTACCACGAACATCCAGATTTACCGGAAGAATGGGTGGAAGAGGAGCTGTTGACAATAATGAATCTGCTGGAGGTCGATGCCGATGAAGTATCGATAGCTCTGGTGGATGATAAACAGATGAAAGAATATAATAAATCGTACCGTGGGATAGACAGCCCTACGGATGTCCTCTCGTTTGCTTATAATGAGATCAACGAAGAAGGTAAATACAACCTGGGAGATATCGTCATCTCTGTGGAGACCGCTGAGGCACAGGCTGCCGAGATGGGGCACAGCTTGAGAGATGAATGCACTGTCCTGATGGCGCATGCGGCACTTCACCTGCTGGGATTTGATCATGAGAAGGATTCAGGAGAGATGTCCAAGAAACAGGAGGAACTGCTGGGTAAGATGAAAGCTGGCAGGGACTAGAAAAATGGAAAGCACATCTGTCCAATTTTTGTTGTTTATAATTTCATATATTTTTTTCCTTCTGACCTCGGCAAGCGAGTACCATTTTACGGTTTCAGATAGTATCTCTCTCCGCAAATATCTCGGTGAGGATGACGACAGGAAGCATAAACGGATAAAATCAGCGCTGAAAGAGACTTATCTTCTAGTCCGCTCAACTATTTTTACGAAGATAACATTCTTTCTGGTCTCGTTTATACTCATGGCTGCGATGCTGGATATACACGGCCTGATGTTAACAAGCCGGTTTTATATCCCGCTTCTTGTGTATTTTGCCTATATTTATATAGCAGGATTTGCCGTACCGACCCTCGTTACAGGTTTCCGTAATCCGAAATTTGTTGTTTTCCTGCTCAGTTACATCTCGCTTGCACATAAAATTGTTAAGCCTATTCTCTCGCCGATTAACTATATTATGGGGCTCATCAAGTTTGAGGAACTCTCGCATGAAGCGCAGAGCGAGAACGAACGTTCGGAACACGCAAGGGCGTACATAGAAGACGGTAAGGCGAAAGGTTTCTTCGTGAGCGATGAAGAGGAATTGCTCCATTCGGTCGTTGAGTTCACGGATACAATTGTCAAAGAAGTTATGACCCCGCGTGTCGATATGGTCTATGTACACAAAAATACACCGGTCGATGATATGGTGAAAATTATCAAGGAGCATAATCACTCTCGTTATCCTGTATATGATAAAAATATTGATGATATAGTCGGTGTCCTGAATATCCAGGAGCTGTTCTCATTCTGGGGCAGCAAGAAGAAAGAAAACACGATAAAGAATCTTTATACAAAGCCCCATTTCGTGCCGGAGACCAAGCGGGTGGGCGACCTGCTGAAAGAAATGCAGGGGAGTCACCTGCAGATGTGCATCGTCGTGGATGAATACGGCGGTACAGCGGGCCTGGCGACAGTTGAAGACCTGCTCGAAGAGCTCGTGGGCGAGATACAGGATGAATACGAAGAGCCGGAAACGGATATTATAAAAAACCCGGATGGTACTTACACCGTGCTGGGTAAAATGGATATAGATGAGCTGGAGGAGTTCCTGCAGGTTCCGCTGGATGATGAATCCTACGAATCGGTTGCCGGTATGATTTTCAGCGAGCTGGGGCGTGTGCCTAAGCCGGAGGAGACCATAACGGTCAGGGGACTTCACATTACGATTGAAGAAGTGAATGGACGGAAGATTGAACGGGTCAGGGTGAGGTTGGAAAATGAGCAAATTTAAATCAGGTTATGTATCGATTATCGGGCGCCCGAATATGGGCAAATCGACGCTTTTGAACAATATAATCGGCGAAAAGGTCGCAATCGTTTCGGATAAACCGCAGACTACACGCAACCGCATACAGGCGGTGAAGAATTACCCGGATGCGCAGGTTATTTTCCTGGATACGCCGGGTATCCATAAACCGCAGCACCGGATGAACCAGTATATGCTGAAGACGGCGCTTGGCACACTCTCAGGGATTGACATCATCCTGGTAATGATGGATGTGACGCAGGAGCCGGGGAAGGGCGATCAGTTTGTAATTGACGTCCTGCCGAAGGGGCATGAGAAGAAATTCTGCCTTATAAATAAAGTGGACCTTGTGAAAAAACATAAGGTTCTCGCAGCAATCGCGCATTATAACGAGATGTTTGAATTCGACGAGATTATACCTATTTCCGCTCTGAAGGGCGATAATGTGCAGAAGGTCGAGCAACTTATCCTCGAAAACCTGCCGGAAGGCGCGAAATATTTCGAAGGCTCGGAGACTACAGAGTATTCGGATAATTTCCTCGTCTCGGAGATAATCCGTGAGCGGATCCTGCACCACACAAAAGAAGAACTGCCTTACTCTGTTGCCGTGATGATCGAATCATGGGAAGAGGGAAAAAAGACCGATCATATAAATGCCGTGATCTACGTCAGCAAGCCGAACCATAAAAAAATGGTAATCGGTAAGGGCGGGGAGAAGCTGAAAAAAGTCGGCACAGAGGCGCGAGCCGAGATCGAGCGGATTTACGGTGTAAATGTTTACCTCGAACTCTGGGTGAAGGTCAAAGAGAAATGGCGCGATGATGAGCGCCTGCTCAAGGAAATGGGCTTCTCGGAGGACTAAGGGGGCAGGGAACACCGGATGGTCACAGCGGGTAAGGAGAAGCTGCTTGTAATTGGCGGCGGTGCGGCGGGAATGTCGGCGGCTTCGCGGGCAAGACGGCTCCGCCCGGGGATGGATATCACGGTGCTGGAATCCACCGGGTATGTCTCCACGGCGCTCTGCGGCATCCCTTTTTACCTTGCGGGAAAGGCAAATTTCGAACAGCTGATCCACTACACCCCGGAATTCTTCACGTGCGAGAGAAATATCGAAATCCTTTTAAATACTTCCGTTACCGAAATTAACCGGTCCGCTTCTGTCATTAAGTATGAAAATATCCTCACCAGCGGAGCAGGCGAGATGCCTTATGATTATCTTCTCATCGCTTCCGGAGGGAAAGCCGCATGGCCGAATATAAAGTTCCCTAGGGAAGCCAAAAACCTGTTCACGGTGAGAAGTCTGGATGACGCGCGGAATCTTAAAAATTATATTGAAAAGAATAATCCAAAATCAGCGGTTATAATAGGAATAGGCGCGCACGGGATCGCGCTTGCTGAGGCCCTCCTGGAGCGAAATATCAAGGTGACAATGATAGATTCCGCAACGCCTTTTGGATATCTCAGCGATGAACAGCGGGGATTCCTGTTCGATAAGATGTTGGAAAAGGGGATTGAAATCCTGACCTGTGAGCGGATACTGGGCGCTCATGGGGATACGACACTCGAAGGGTTGGATACCGATTCGGGAAAAATCATTGGCGATATATTTATTCTCGCTGCCGGGTACAGATCCGACGGCGCTCTGGCCGAAGACGCCGGGCTGGAGATGCTTCACGGCGCGGCGATAAAGGTGGATGATTTTCAGCGGACATCGGACTTCAATATCTTCGCCGCGGGTGACTGCGCCGGTGTGAGGTGCATGCTAACGGGCGAACGGATAATCCATTCCACCGCTGCAGTGGCGAACAAGACCGGTTACGCGGCGGGGGGTAATATCTGTGACGAGAAGACGAGGTTCCCCGGGACGGTGAGGACAAAGATATTCACCTTTGCCGATGCCGTTGTCGGCTCGGTGGGCCTCAGCGAATCTGAAGCGCATGGTTTTGGCTTTCCGTATAGTTCTGTTTTTGTAAAAGCCCAGGAGAAGCCCGGCTACGCCGGAGGAGGGGATATGCTCCTGCAGATGATATTTAACACTAAGACCGGAAAAATCCTCGGCGTCCAGGCAGCAGGCAGCGCGGGAACCCACGCCCTGGTCGATACTGCCATTGCAGTAATCACTACGGGTATGAAACTGGATGAACTATCAAATCTCGACCTTTCTTATAATCCGGCTGTATCAAACGCCTACAGCCCCCTCCACTACGCCGCCCGAAAAGCTTTAAAAAATTTGTAGCCCAATACAACTTTTGAAATAAATTTCGAAAATTCAGCTACTTTAGGTATTGATTGAGATGAACTTTGTCACCCCGGACTTGATCCGGGGTCTTAAAGAACTTAAGTATCTCTTAGAAGAAAAAAGTAACCCTATTTCCTCTGCAAGTACGATATGCGAGGATTTTCCAACAAAACAAGGCGCTCTAATGATAGGAGATATTATTAACTATTTTCGGTGGTAAACAATATATCCGGAATGGATATAAAGAATTTTTAATAGATAAAAAAATCTAATCGCTAGAAACCTTCTTCATTATTACCACTTAAGAAATCAACTAGCTGCTTGATTCTTTCAAATAGTTCATCATAAGTTATTATTTCAATCCCATGCAAATGTGATCGAAATAACTCAAACGAACTTGATTGTTCCTTTGAAATTATCTGATTTCTATAATTCCCAGCAATAATTACACAATTAGGTTCAAATGATTTAAATTCATTCTCACTCTTTGCTAATATTGAGTGGTACTCTTTCTGAAGTGTATCTTTGTAGTTTATTATTTGAGCAATAGCACCTGATAATTCAGATGAGATAGGATTGACATTTCTATATTCTCCACCTAATAGTTTTGTAGCAGGTGTTTTAATTTCTAATAAGACAATATTGTTACTTATTTCATTTTTTAGAACAAAGTCGACATTCTTTCCACCTTCATTTGAAATAGATTTGCCTCCTAAATATGCTCTTTCTCCGAAAATAATTACTGGGGAAGCAAATACCTGTGATAGAACAAATGAGTATTTAGTAAAAAAGTTTTGCCAAAATGATTCATTATTATTATGCGTATTTTTTTTCCATTCATTAAGAACAATGTTAAATGTCTGAATCCCAATTACGCTGTTTAATTGTTGCAGATTATTTATATCCAGTTGCTGCAATAATTTAACAGACTCAATTGGATCATCTGCTTTTGAGATCCAAGTTAATAGCTTGCTAAGAAGTTTAGAACCGTTTTGAGGATTGTTATCTAATAATTTAATAAGTTCATAATCGTTGGAATTCAATAAAGATTGTAATCCCTCATCTATCGGAATGTATGTCGTTGTTCCTCGCGGTATTCCTTCTTGTTCATATAGTTCATATAATGTCCTCAAATTGTTATATAAATTTCTAAGCTCACTACCTTTTAAAATGAGTTTTACTCCTTCACCAGCCTTTAACTTAGATAAATTGATATTTGGAGAATCTTCCCATTCTTCATTTTTTCCCTTACGTTGGTAAATAAAAACACCCTTAACTGAAGCGTTGATATCTTTCTGATTTGTAATTATTAACGGTCTAAATATAAGGCGTGTTGTATCTTTTTCACGTAAAATAATATCATCTGTTTCAGCTGAGTTTTTAGAGGTTGGTCTTACTTTTAATTCTTTCATTGGAGATATCTTCCTGTTTGGTTTAATCACAAATTATGATGTCTAATGAGATGAACCCTAATATTAAATGTCATAATTTGTTTTTATTATTTACATCTATCCTTTCAGGGTTTAGTAACTTTATAGCACTTCAGGCCTTGATATTTAACACCAATAATTTTTTGCTCAATCTTCATGATCTTTCCTCATTCTTTTATGATGAGTTAATTTAAAATTTTCAGAGGTTTTTGAAAACTGTAATTTTTGATTTATTGAAAATTAAACCTCATTCAAATAAATTTTCTTTAATTGGTCGCTAATTTTCAGTGTATATCCACGAGTGGATACATAGAAAAGAAATTTCGATTCCAACCTTCGATTTTAGATGCATCATCTAAAAAACGTTCTGATTCTTCAGGGCTGTTAAATTTCCATCTGCCTCCGGCTACGGGGGCACCATAACTCAAGAAAGGAATAGACCCTCCACGTTTATCCATCCAGTTTTGATACCATTCTGCATAACCTTCAATATCTACATTCGGTCTGAAGTATGTATACCTAGCAAATTCAAACATTCTGAATGAATTATGTACTTTGTGATATTCTCTTTTAAAAATTGCTCCACAAGCGCAGAATTTGTCTTCAAATCGGGAAACTTCTTCATTCGTATCACCTAAAATAGCTTGATTAGGTGAAAAAACTTTTTGGCAATTTGGACACCTGTATTTATATGTAACAATACATTTTCCATCTTTAAACTCAATTGGTGTATGCTCAAGCGTGACTTCAATCATTTGGGGATCTCCATAGAAAAATATAAATACATATACCATACAATTCGAAGTATTGATAGATAAAATTAGATTTATTTTATGTGTTGATTACATACTGTTAACCATTATTCTGATTTGACATAGCGGTGGTTTGTCTTAATATAAGCTTATAAGTGAACAGGTATAAAATTGACGGTAATCCTTTCAAGAAAGGGGGATAGAACCATCAAACTTAAAAGAGCACGACAAATCGTTCAGATACTGGCGATCCTGCTTTTCTTTTTCCTTATAATCCAGACCGAATACAGGGGGACTAACCAGCTCCAGTACCCTGTAAGGATATTCCTTGATTTCGACCCGCTTATCCTGGTCTCCACTCTGCTGAGCGCGCGGGGTATCCCAACCGGCTTACCGGCTGCGATGGGGCTTTCGCTTGTCCTGGTGGCGGTGACCGCCCTGATGGGGAGGGTGTTCTGCGGATGGGTCTGCCCGTTCGGGATAATCAATCATTTCGTCGGCTGGCTCAAACGGAAGAGAAAAGCTAAGAAAAAAGATTTTCTGGAAAAAGACCGCTACAGCGCCTGGCAGAAGTGGAAATACTGGCTGCTCACAGGGCTGCTGGTGGCTTCTCTGTTCTCGGTGCAGGTGACCGGGATATTCGATCCGCTTTCACTGGTGATACGCTCCTTCGCGGTCGCCGTGAACCCGGCGATCAACTTCATGCTGAGGGCTTTCTTCGACGCGGTTTATTTCCTCGGTATAGATTTCCTCACCGGCATCACCGAGCCGGTTTACGACCTGCTTAAAGATTCATACCTCTCGTTCAACCAGCCGCATTTTTCGTACACGGTTTTGATAGGCCTGATCTTCGTGGGGATTCTGCTGCTTAATCTCATCCGTTTCCGCTTCTGGTGCAGGTATATCTGCCCGCTGGGTGCTTTGCTCGGTGTGATCGGCAGGAGGAGCGCGCTGCAACTGAAGGTCTCGGATAAATGCACCGGCTGCAATAACTGCGTCACCCAATGCCCGGCGGCTGCTGAGCCTCAGGCGAAGAAGGGCGGGAAGGATCATGACTGGCGGCCTTCCGAGTGTATCTACTGCTGGAACTGTGTCGCCGAGTGCCCGACGAATGCCCTGTCGTTCAAGTGGACTCTTCCGTTCAAGAGGGCAAAAACCACCGGAGTCGACCTTTCGAGAAGAGAGTTTGTGGCTTCAAGCGTCGCCGGGTTGCTGGCCGTCCCCGTGCTGCGTACCGGCACAAGGTACAAAGACCATTATGCCGACCCTTCTCTCATACGGCCACCGGGCTCGCTCATTGAGAAAGAATTCCTGCAGAGGTGCGTGCGCTGCGGCGAGTGCATGAAGGTCTGTCTCACAAATGTAATCCAGCCGGTATTTACCGAAGCCGGGCTGGAGGCGATGTTCACACCGAAGCTGGATATGAAAGCCGGTTACTGTGAATATAACTGCACCCTCTGCGGCCAGGTCTGCCCGACCGGCGCCATCAGGGAACTGAGGGAAGAAGAGCGGAGCGAGATAAAGATCGGCACCGCGTTTATAGATAAAAACCGCTGCATTCCTTACCAGATGGGCAATGACTGTATTGTATGCGAGGAGCACTGCCCGACCCCGGAAAAGGCGATATGGTTCGAGTATAAAGAGATGCTGAATGATTACGGGGAGAGAAAGGTAATCAAACTTCCGCGCGTTAACATGAAAAACTGCATAGGCTGCGGAATCTGTGAAAATAAATGCCCGGTTGTGGATATTCCTGCGATAAGAGTTACTTCGGTAGGCGAGACGAGAGACCCGAACCACCAGATGCTGCTGGAAGTATCAGCATCTGACAGTTACTATTAAACCTTATAAAAAAAATCGGAGGTTCTTTTATGCAACAAGAAATGACCCTGATTCGGCACATCATGCATGGGCAGTCCAAGCATCCGGAAGCCAAGGGTAATTTTTCCAATATATTAAACCAGATTGCGCTGGCAGCGAAGATAATCGGCTCGCGCGTGAATATGGCTGGTATTACGCATTTGCTGGGCCTTGCCGGGGATAAAAACATACACGGCGAATCCCAACAGAAGCTTGATGTATTCGCGGATGCAGTATTTTATGATGTTCTGGATCATACAGGCCTTATAGCAGGAATGGTTTCAGAAGAGGATGTGGATATAAAACAGATCCCGGAGAAATACGATGTGGGGGATTATGTGATCACTTATGATCCCCTGGATGGCTCCTCGAATATCGATGCTAATGTAAGCATCGGTACTATTTTTGGGATATTCAAAAGGATTTCCACCGGTGATCGTGCTATAGAATCAGATTTTCTTCAAGCAGGACGAAAACTCGAGGGCGCAGGATATGCAATATATGGATCCAGTACGATGCTGGTCTATTCAGCAGGGCATGGTGTCCATGGCTTTACGCTCGACCCGGCAATCGGGGAGTTTATCCTCTCGCATGAGAACATCCAGATGCCGGATAAGTGCAAGAACCTGAGCGTGAATGAAAGCAACAAGATGAATTGGGATAAATGGACTCATAAGTATGTAGAGGATCTGATTGGAAGGAATACCGAGACAGAGAGGTTTATCTCGAGCCGTTATATTGGTTCCCTTGTAGCGGATTTTCACAGGAACCTCCTGAAAGGCGGAGTCTTTCTCTATCCTGCAGATAAAAGGCAAAAAGAGGGCCGCCTTCGCCTGTTATACGAAGCCCAGCCGTTGGCATTCCTTGCTGAGGAGGCAGGCGGTAAAGCATCTGACGGTTTTAAGAATATTCTCGATATTGAACCGAAGGGATTGCACCAGAGGACACCGTTGATAATCGGAAATACTGCTGAAGTAGAGATGGCTGAGGAATATGTGAAAAAATACTCCCAAGCTCAAAAGGAAGAGGAATAGAGACTTACAACCGAAGGATATGGACAGGTATTTCTGGTAATTGGGATTTTATAAAATTGTTGGGGCGCGATAACATATCACGCCCTACATTTTTAAATACAGATTGCTTTGTTGCACTCGCAATGACGAATAGCATTTAAACGGAAGATTCCCGCCTTCGCGGGAATGACTATCATCTGATATAAAAAAAGCGCCGTTTAAAACGGCGCTTTTTTTTAATATCTGTTAATTATTCTGCTTTTTCTTCAGCAGTTTCTTTTTTAGCTGTTTTTGCCGGTTTTACTTCTTTACCGAGTTCTGCGGCCAGCTTGTTGTACGCTTTTGTTATTTTGCTTTTTAATCTGTCGGCTGTTTTAGTATGTAATACGCCGTGTTTTATGCCTTTATCGATTATCGCCAACGATTCGTTCAGCATAGAGGTTGCTGCTTCAAAATCTTTCTCAGCGATAGCTTTTCTGATTTTTTTAACCTGTGTGCGTACTTTTCCTTTGTTATCTCTGTTGATGAGTCTTCTTTTCTCATCGTGTCTCATTTTCTTCTTTGCTGATTTTTGATGCGGCATCTAAATCCTCCGTTCTGCATTCAATATCAATACGAAAGCGCATGATAGGAATTTTGTTCTTTTATGTCAAGAAAAAAGATTTATTACTTGAATGTTAAGCCTTACACGGTTTTGTCACCAGGTGCTGTAGATTGAACCATCCAGGGCTTTATCATCCGAGCCGGAATGTACGTCCCAAATACCGGGCTGTTCTTCTTCATCTACCTGGCTGAATTCAGCCATGATCGGCCTCCAGCTGCTGGATGAATTTGTGATGGGGTCAATCGGCATTTTCCTGAGGTATCCCTCGATTACAAGGTCATTAAATTCATAGGGATATTTACCCTTATCGGCATAATACTGGTCGATAACATCCCGCATATGGAAAAGGGAATCTTTTAAAACAGATTCTTTTGTTTTAATCAATGAATACCTGTAGCTTGGAACTGCCATCGAAGCAAGTATCCCGATGATTGATAAAACAATGACCATTTCAAGCAGGGAAAAACCCCTTTGGCTTTTAATTATCTTTAAAAACATTTTTTACCAGTCCTTATATTCACTGCCATCAAGCGCTGTGCTGTTATAAAGCGAATAAACATCGAATACATTTTCTTCGCCCCATGAGGTTGAATCATAATCATCCTGCAGGGAACGAAATCCCCATTCCCGCTCACCGGTAAATGGATTTTTTGGGATTCGCCTGAGTATTTTTATCTTCTTCTGTGTATCCTCTTTCAAAGGTATCCCCTCGACCAATATTTCAAGATTCGGCGGATAACCCATTTCATCGAGTTTTGATTCGATCTTACCTTCATCCACAAGGTCTTTGTATTTATCTATCGCATCCCGCATGATCCGCAGAGCCCGCTGAAGTTCGATCTCTTTGGTGCGTTTTACAGTCATCCTGGCTACCGGTATCACCGCAACCGCGAGGATGGAGAGAATGACCGCCGCGATCATTAATTCTGCGACAGTTAATCCCGCTTTGCTGGAGATAAAGTTCTTGTGGAATCTTTTTATCATTTTAGTCTATTTTTATTTCCGATGTCAGACATTCAACAGGGATATCCTCGGCTCGTGGATTCTTTACATTACATTTGCTGAAGGAAAGGTAAGTCAGGCCTTTTTCCTTCGCTTTAAAGCTGATCACCGCCAGGACGCCTGTGCCGTTTACACCTTCGACGGTCCCAAGGCGTGACAGACCCACACGTACTTCCCCTGTGGCATTGTTGATATTGTGCATGAAGCTGACCTGTTTACCATCCTGACCGAGGAATCCGCCTTCAGATATATTGATTACTTCAAGATATGCGGGGTCATACATCAGATAAAATGGGGTATGCGAGACATTCTCGGCATCCTGAATGACGATCTGTACACTGAACTGATTGTCGGCAATTGTGGAAACAAGTGCCGGCTGGATATTGATCTGCGCTGTTCCACCGCTGCTCAGCGGCGCAGTATCTTCCATTTGTTCATCTGGTTGCAGTTCCATATCTGAAGAAGGAATGGGAGGCCTCCTGTCTTCTATCGAAGGTCTTGGCCTGTCATCCCCACCTGTGGATTCCGGTATATCTTCATCTTTTACCAGGGCGTCAATCTTTTCATTATCGATTACAACAGTCTGGTCTTCTCCTCCTTCGTCTTCCTTTTTCAGGATTTCTGCAAGTGAGAGGCCCAGTGAATTTTCGGTGCCAACCATTAAACTCTTCAAATCATCTGACGTTAACTCTGCCGAGCGGATGATATAAGGTGTTATAGTAATGATAGTATCCTGGGTCAAGGTCTTTGTATAATCATTTGAGAAGAGATTTCCAATTAACGGAATATCGCTCAACCCGGCTATACCTGTTATCGTCGTCTGGGTTTCTTCTTTAACAAGGCCGGCGATCATCTTGGTTTCACCGTCGTTTAGACGTATTACGGATTTAATCTGCTTGGTGCCGAATGTTGGAATACCATCTTCGTTTTCATATAGCTTAGTGCTGACCTCGATAGAAAGCGTCAATATCAACTCGAGCTGGTTATTGATTGTCGGCTCGAATTCGAGCTTAATACCGGTATCTTTATATGTGTATTGGTCCAGTGGTGTTACATTTCCACTCGCTGTTGTGTAATTATAAGTCGTGGACCTGACCGGTACTGCCTCACCAATATGCAGTGTAGACTTCTGTTTGTCGATCACGCTGATTCTCGGTTTGGCTATCAACTTTGTGTTGCTATCCTGCCGAAGGAAATTCATTGTCAGTGAAGGGACAGTGAGGAAGAGGTTCTGACTGCCAAGGTTTTTAAATTCAGCGAAACTAATATTGTTTGTGCCGAGTGTGTATGTTTCAGTTTCCGCATCGTATGTGGTCCCAAGTGTCGATTGTGTTACTGAAGAATCATCTCCCAGCAGCAGGCCGATGTTGTTCAGGTCATTTCTGCTGACTTCCAGTACTTCCACATCAAGGATGACTTCCGGCTGAGGCCGGTCAAGAATAGCTAGTAGTTTTTCCGCAGCTGCTATCAGCCCTGGGGAGCCCCGCAGTATTACCGCGTTGAGTTCATCGCTGTGTTGAAAACGGTTAAAATTAAGCATGGTTCTGATGTACTCGCGTGCTGTCTTAGCAGCAAGATGTTCCAGGAAGAATACGCGGACGACCTGGCTTTCGTACTCCTTCCGCATCTGAGCAGTGTCAGGATAGATGAAAATACTAGTATCGTTAATGACTTTAATCGCATGGCGCTGCGCCATCGCGAATGTCTCAAGCGCCTCAAGGAAAGATACATCTTTTACCGTAAAACTTGTAAGGTTATTTTTTATGGTATCTTCGAAGAATACATTAACTCCGGCAAGCTTGCCCATTGCGACATATATTTCTTTAACCCGGCGATCATTGAAATCCAGCGTTATTAGTTTTGGCGATTGAATTTTAAGTTCAGGTACGCCGCTGGTCGTCAGCTGTCTGAGTTCATCTCGACGTTTTTTCCTCTCGGATTCTATTTTTTTCCTGTATTGATCCCTGCTCTGTTTGTATTGAAATTTAGCGTTCTCGTTTTCCGGATCAAGGTCTATTGCCAGCTTGAACTCATTGAAAGATTCTATTTCTTTCTCCTGCTTGAACAGGTGCAGCGCCAGATTCAAATGAGCCCTTGATGCTTTTTTCCTTACATTATCCAGCCGGAGGCGGTATGCAACGTTATCAGGATCGTGTTTAAGGGCTACCATATAATTAAAAATGGCATCATCCCAATTCTGATTATTTTCCGCTTCTATACCGTCTTTAAATGCCTTTTTTGCGGCGCATCCTGCCAGTAGCAATAAAATCATGGCAGCTAAGGTAACTTTTACGATACTTGAACGCATATTTGTCTTCCTATTTCTTTCTTGAAATTTCTATTAATTCCTGGTTTACCGTGTTTTTAAGTACGATTTTTTTCTTCGTGATTTCCTCAACCTTATACTGTTTACTAAGGAAATACATACCGTTGCAAATTACATGAATCTTGTTGTCGCTTATACCCTGGATTATGGCAATATCCTTACCATCCGTCTGGGCGTAACCGACATAATCAAAAGGTGACCTTGGTTTGATGATTTCCGGCTGTTGGATGATCGGCGGTTTGTTTTCCTGGACAAGAGTTTTAGGTTTAACTATTTCAGGAGTTGTTTCTTTCTTGGCAAAATCACCGTATTTAAAAATATTTCTACTGATTGAACTGTCATAAGTATAAGAACGGCTTTTTAAGAGGTCGAGATTTATAATTGATAACTTTTCATCCTTTATTATTCCGTGTGCTCTTTGTTTCTGTTGTTCAATGAGCTCTTCACGAGGGCTGTCTCCCTTTTCATAAAGATTTCTTGGATCTTTGGATAAATTGTAAATAAGCGATATAACGAATATAACAAAAAGCGATATCGCTAATAAGGTTTTGCTTTTTTCAGTAATTGCCATCTATGAATCCGCCTTTTTAAAATAGGTTGTGAGGGCTATTCTAAGATTTAAGTTATCGTCAGCCGCGGAGCTTGTCAACATAAGCTGTTCTATAACAAAGAAATGTTCCGAACGCTCAAGATTACTGATAAAATACCGGATTCCACGGTAATCACCGTTAATCGAAAACTGTATCTTGATTTTCTCATAATTGTCATCGGTGATTTTTACGGTTGTATAATTAGTTTGCGTCCTCTCCAGCCTGAACCTGTAACAAAGGCCGTCTAGGGTTTTAAGTATCTTCTCTATTTTTTCTGATCGGTTTCCTATTATTTCATCATTAAAGACTGAAATCTGTTCTCCACTCATTCCCAGGGATTGTAATTCTCTTTTTAACTTCCGGTTTTCGGATGAAATCTTCGTGATATCACTTCGCAGGTCGGTAATCTCTGTTGATAGGCCGGAAACACTCGATTGTTTAGGAGATACCATAAAAAAGAATACAAGAAGGTTGATTATAACAAACGCTGCTGCTATGTAGATTGTATATATGAGTTTCTTATTCATTCAGCGCCTCCTCCTTCTTTTCGGATTTATGCGCTGTGTACTTCACGGAGAAATCCGATTCTATTTCGGTAGCTCCTTTATCTTTTACCTGTGATTCAGACATCGGCATTATTTCAGTGAACACTTTTGATTTATTCAGGTTCTTGATGAAAGCGAGAATTCCTTCGTATTCCCTTGTTTTTATTCCTATTTTGATTCTCACTTCGTTTTTTTCTGTAATTGGGTTGATGGACTTAACGATGACATTGTCCGGTATAACTTTTTCGAGGTCATTCAGTAAGCCTGTCCAGCTAAACATTCGCATATCAATCATTGCATTTATCACATCCGCGTTTGCTGTTATTTTTGAACGGTCAAATTTGCTGATCTCGTTCTTCAGGTTTTCGCTCTCTTTTATTAACTTTTCTTTTTTGTCTTCGAGGAATGAAGTCTGGGGTGAAAGTTCCTCACGTTGTGATACATAACCTAAGTAGCCGCTAATGTTAATAAATGTAAAAATAACTGCAATGAGTAACAAAGCTCCGAGGAGATAGTAATACTTTTTCGGATCAACAAACGGCCTGGTGGAATAGTTGAAATCAAGCATCATAGGTAACTCCTCATCGAAGCGGCAACCGCGCCTAGGTATGATGGACGTTCTGGTCTCCTCTCATAGAAATTAATATCAGGAAGAATACGTCCATAATCGGCTTTTAAAATTTCAATATCATGATCCTCAATATTTATTTTCAGTTTTGATATATCATCAGTTGATTCAAGTATGATAACTGTAGGTGTTATTTTGCCCGATAACCGATCGAACCAGTACATTACTGATTGTCGGATTTCGCGTTCTATCAGGGCTGTTCTGTTCTGTGCAGGTAGTGTTTTACTACGGTAAAGAAGGTATTCAGAATCATTTTCCAACAGAATGCTCATGTAATTATCACCGACTGAAAGATATAGCCGTGGGCTTTTATTATGGGATTCTAATGCATTGTAAAGGTTTATCAGGTTATTTGATTTAATGTCTATCAACCCAAGGTCCAATCCGAGCTCTGCAAAAATCTCCTGGTATTGTTCTATAACCGGTTTATACATCACGCCAACCTGAAAATTATGTTTTCCCTCTGTGTTCTGGGCCCACTGGTAAGAAACCTGTGCCGAATCTATTTCGAAAGGTATTATCTTTTTCAATTTAAACTTGATAAGGTTTTCAAGGTCCACGCCTTTTGATGGCAGGTCATCAAAATCGAATATAAATAACCTGCTGACAGAATCGGGCAGAATTAGAGAAATCCTTTTCGATCTCACGTCGAGCTTCTTTAACGAGTATGTAATTGACTGCTTGAGAGTATCTGGTGAAGTAATATTGCGGACAGTGAATTCAGGGTGAAAAAGGTCTTCGGAGAATTCCTGTGTGTATACCTGCGCCAGGTTTTTCCTGGGGATATATGTCGCCAGTGAAAGGCCCTCGTTGTTCAGCGCTATAGCAGTTTTTGGATATTGTCTTTTAAAATCTAGTTTCATAAGTTCTTATATACCACGAAAGTAACTTTGTTTATTTCTTCAAGCGAGGTCATGCCGGATATGACTTTCTTTACAGCTGATGTGCGTAATTCGCTCATACCTTCTTTTATAGCTTCTTTGCGTATTTCTGCACTGGGTTTTTTCTCAATTATCATTTCCCGCAATTTGTCGCTCATAACCATTATTTCAGCGATAACGGTTCTTCCAGTGTAACCGGTCCCGCCGCATTCGATGCACCCTTCGGCACGATAAAACGGATAATCTTGATATTTACTGTAATTAATGCCGTTTTCCTTGGCAATTTTCTGAGTTATTGAATATTTATGTTTACATTTGCATAGTACCCTGACAAGCCTTTGCGCGAGGACGCAATTGAGGGCTGATACGAAGTTATAGGTTTCAACCTTCATGTTGAGGAATCTGCCGATAACATCTACAACGTTATTCGCATGCACGGTTGTAAAAACCAGGTGTCCGGTAAGGGCTGACTGTATAGCTATGGCTGCTGTTTCTTCATCTCTAATTTCACCGACCATGATTTTATCCGGGTCATGCCTGAGGATCGACCGCAATCCCCTTGAGAAAGTTAGTCCTTTCTTTTCATTAACCGGAACTTGTGTGATGCCGTCGATCTGGTATTCAACGGGGTCTTCGATAGTGATAATCTTGTCCTCTTCACTCCTGATTTCACTGAGAGCAGCATAAAGAGTGGTCGTTTTCCCCGAACCTGTAGGGCCTGTGACGAGGAACATCCCATAAGGTTCAGAGATAAATTTATGAATAATTGCCAGGTCATGTTTTTCGAAACCGAGTATTTCGAGGTTCAAGTTTTTAAACTTTTTATTTATCAACTCCTTGTCAAGGATTCTTAGTACTGCATCCTCGCCATGGATATTCGGCATTATCGAGACCCTGAAGTCGACATTTCTCTTCTTGAATTTCATTTGGAAGCGGCCGTCCTGGGGTACACGTTTTTCGGTGATATCGAGGTCGGACATTACCTTGATCCTGGATATGATCGTTGAATGATGTTTTTTGTCGATCGGGTCCATAGCAGGGTAGAGAATGCCGTCCACTCTGTACTTGATCAGGACTTCCTTTTCCCTGGTCTCGATATGTATATCACTTGCACGCCGCTGTATAGCATTGAATATTGTGCTGTCGATGAGTTTAATCATCGGGCTGGATTCTTCTTCACCGCCCGGTATCAGAGAAATCTCTTCATCATCACCTTCAATGGTTTTTAATTTGAAGTCCTCTGTAGCTTCTTCAAGGATCCTCTGAGATGATTCACTTTTTTTCAGTATTTCCTGTATTGCCGAAGGGGTGGCAACTGAGACTGAGATCACTTTTCCCAGTATAACTTCCAATTCATCGATGACCCTGAGATCAGATGGATCGGACATGGCAATAGTGATAATATCATTCTGCTGGCCCAGGGGGATGAAATTATACTTGAACATCAAGTCGACTGGTATCATTTGAAACAGCGAAGAATCGACTTTATACTTTTCCAGGTTGACATACTGGAGTGAATACCGCGCCGATAAGGCCTTTGCCTCCTCGATCTCATCAAGCGCTTCATTATTATTAAAACTTCTGAACTTTATTATATCCTTGTTTTTGTTCATCTATTTGCACCGAACCTATGATATGTCTATATAATTCAATAATTTACAGTCTCAGTTAATCCTCTTCATTATGTACCACCTATAATAGCGCCAGCTTTGAAAATTGGCAGATACATAGCCAGCAACATACCTGCAATTATTATGCCCATGAGTATCAAGAAAATTGGTTCCAGGACTCGCATCAGCCGGTCTATTACAAGGTCAATATCTCTATCGTAAAAATCTGAAAGTTCTACAAGCATATCATCAAGCGAGCCGGTTTGTTCACCAACCTGGATCATCTCTATAGCAATATCGGTGAACATTCCTGTTCGCTCCAGTGATGCGTACAGGGTTTCGCCTTCGTTCACCTCATCGATTATACTCTTGGTTTTCTCTACCATGTATTTATTTGTCATTGTCTTCATCGATACTGATAGTGAAGATATCAGGGGCAGGCCGGAATGAAGCATTACTTCCAGCGAACGGCAGAATTGGTTGATGGAGTATTTGTGCCACACTGGTCCGACAAGAGGCAACCTAAACTTCATTTTATCTATTGCCAGTTCGCCCTTTCGAGTACTTTTAAAATACTGATAACCGATATATAGCAGTATCAAAACTGCAATAATGTATAAAATATTGGATGAGACAAAAGAGGATGTTGCCATCAAAGCCCTTGTAATCATCGGAAGATCTTTTTCCGAGTTCTCATAGAAGCCGACAAATTTTGGAATCACATATGAAAGCATTACAAAAATAAGGATAATTGAGAGCATTATTAAAATTGCAGGGTATATTAACGCTGAAATAAGTTTTCGCTTCATTTCGTCAAACTTCTCGGCATAGATTAGGTAACGATCCAGGACTAATGGGAGCTCACCGCTTTTTTCACCTGTTTCAACAAGGGATGTGAAAAGCGGTGAAAATTCCCTGTGTTGCCGGAAACTGTCCGCCAGGGAAGAACCGGACTTTATACTATCCCTTATGCTTGCCAGTATTGCGTAAAAGTGCTTATCTTTTCTACGGCGATTCAGGATTTCGATTGATTGAGTTAAAGGTAGCCCGGCGCGGAGAAGAGCTATTAATTCTCTTACAAAAATTAAAAATTCCTGTCTGTTGATTTTTGCTTTTTTCCCCGGTGATAAAAATGAGAGGAGCCGCCGTGGTTTAAGGTCATAGATTATTATATTTTCTTTTTTGACCTGAATAAGAGCTGCGTCCTGTGTATCAGCGGTTATTATCCGTGTTTCAACTTTACCTTCTTCGGTACCATATCTGCAAATGAACTGCATAATAACTGCAAACCTCGTTATATATCGTATAATACTATGCTTTTATGATATCTTCCATAAAAGAATGTTAGCCGTTTGATAATGATAACGCAATTGACAAATGGCATTTAATTCATATACTTTATTTAATAATAATAGGATGGGATAGAAATGGGAACAAAGGCAGATAAATTTCTCGCAAATGCCCGGGCGTTTATGGCAAAACGTAATTTTGATAAGGCAATTAAATCTTATCAATCTTATCTTGAGTTGAATCCTGATGATAATAGGATTCGGTATTTGCTCGCTGACGCCTATTCTTTCAACGGTGAAGAAAAAACCGCCATTGGTATTTATCTGGATGTGGCTCAGGTTCTTCGTGATACAGGATTTACCATGAAAGCTATGGCTGTTTGTAAAAGAGTGTTAGCCCTCGAATTTGATAATCCAATCGCCAAAGAAATGCTTTCCGGATTGCATGAAAACAGTCAAGTTGGGGGACGAATCTCGGGTCTATCGACACCACCGACATCTGAGGATATTAAAAAAGGCGCAAAAATAGAGCTGATGCCCGATGTGGATTTGAGTAAGCAAATAGATAACAGCTATTCGCTGGATCAGGCAATTGAAAGTCTGAGAGGTGATGTTTACACCGAAGAAGATATTGAGAATGCATCGGCTGAATTGGCAGCTCAACAAGCAGTACCAGTTCAGACAGCCCCTGTTCCAACAGCTCCAGCACAGGTACCTCAAGCAGCAACTCCTGTTCCTGCCCAAGCCCCGGCAATGGCACAGCAAGCGGCTCCTGGCGTTATTCCGAAGGAAACAACGAAAGAACTGCCGATTCTCAAAGCTAAAGACCTGTTATTTAATGATCTCACTCTGCAGGAATACCTTCAACTGCTGGATCGTATGGATATTCGGGTATTTCGCCCTGGTGAATTGATTGTTCAGGAGGGCGCAGAAGGTGATTCGATGTTTATTATTTGTAGCGGTGAAGTGCTTGTGAAAACGGCTGATAAAGGTGGAAAGCAGATTGACCTGGCGACATTGGATGAAGGTGAATTTTTCGGTGAGGTTTCATTGCTGACAGGAAAACCGAGAACAGCGACTATATTTTCAAAAAATGTGACCGAACTGCTTGAACTGAAAAGAGATGTTATGCCGGAAATTGAGAATAAACATCCCAATATCCGGAAAAAACTTGAGAATTTTTATCACCGCCGCACATTGCATACAATAGAAACTATGATCGAAGCCCAGATGGCTACAGAGTAAAAACTTTAAGGCAGGAATTCGATGTTAGATATAGTGCTTTACGGCGACGATGTACTTCGTCAGAAAGCGAAACCAATAGAAGAGGTAACCCCTAAAATCCGCAAACTCGCCGAAAATATGTTGAACACTATGTATGAGAGCGAGGGAGTCGGCCTGGCAGGCCCACAAGTCGGGGAATCTTTAAGAATCGTCGTGATTGACACATCCGTAGGATTTGATCCTGAGGCTAAATTAATCCTGTTAAATCCAGAGATCATTGAGGAATCAGGGGAACAGTATGAAGATGAGGGATGCCTTTCACTACCTCAACTATGGGCAAAGGTAAAACGACCTGCGAAAGTAACTGCAAGGTACACTGATATTGATGGTAACGAAAAAACTGTAACAGGTACAGGGATGCTGGCGAAAGCCCTGTCGCATGAAATCGACCATCTTGACGGAATTTTATTTATAGATCACATTACAGGGCTGGAAAAGAAGTTTCTTATGAACAAACTTAAGAAACTCATGGAAGAAGAGCCCTGGACTAAAGCATCCTGATAAAGATAATGAGAGTAATATTTATGGGTACAGCTGAATTTGCTGTACCTTCGCTTTATAAACTGGCCGATTCTGTAGAACACCAGATTTCTGCTGTGATTACCCAACCAGATGCGAAAGCGGGCAGAGGACAAAAAATGCAAGCAACCCCTGTTAAACAAGCAGCATTAGAAAAGAATCTGCTTGTTATTGAAGCCGGTAAGATTGGGACCAGTCAGTTTCGTTCGACCCTAAGAAATTTGGAAGCCGATATTATATATTGCTGTGCATATGGGAAATTCCTTACTGAAAAAATCCTGAAACTGACGCCTTATGGCGCAGTGAATCTTCATCCATCACTTTTACCTAAATATCGAGGAGCTGCTCCGGTTCAACATAGTCTTATAAATGGAGAAAAGAAGACTGCAATAACTTTTTTCCGGATGGTCAGGGAGATGGATGCAGGTGATATTCTCTATCAGGAGATTATAGATATTAAACCGGAGGAAACAGCTGGGAAGTTGCTAAAAAGGACGGCGGAGCTGGGAGCTGAACGATTACCAAGTTTATTATCGAAAATCGAAAAGTCAGAGGTGAATCCAATCCAACAGGATCATAAACAAGCTACTTTTGCTCCACCTCTTATAAAGGAAAACGGCAGAATAAACTGGAATGATCCCGCGGAAAAAATATTCAACTTATGGAGAGGGCTAACACCGAAACCCGGAATATTTACCTTTCTTGATTCAAACAGGGTTAAGATTTGTTCCATTGGGAAGGAGTTTTCAGCTAATATCAAAGGTTTAAAACCTGGGGAACTTCGAACGACTGACTCGCGACTTTTCATTGGAACGGGTGAGAGTGGAGTACTTGAGATCCTGGAACTCCAGTTTGAGGGGAAAAAGAGCTGCCCGGCTTTCGATTTTATTAACGGTTACAAAGCTGACGGCCATTTTTTTAACGGCTGAGACATTTCAGTCTGTTTTTTTTAAGATTTTACCAGAATACCCTTATCTTCGTTTACTTTCCTGAACTATTGCCTTAAAATAATCTTATCTGAGGATTTAAATATGAATAAAAAAATCGGTTTCATCTTTATTGTATTTTTTATTTTGTTATCTTCGATTCTTTCAGCCCAGAATAAAATCAAGCTCCGTTTTTCTCCTGCTCCTGGCGAAACTCTTTCTTATAAGGTTGAAAGCCTTATAAAATCTGATGCAAGCAATCTGTTTGGTAATGATATGTCAATGAATGCATCCTCCTCAGGTGATATTAATCTTTTTGTGGAGCGTCTGACAGCGAATAATATTTATACCAAACTCACAAGCGATGATCTGCTTGTAACAATCCAGTCTCCCAGCAATACTTCAAGTTTCAATCTTGCAACAGTTGAAGGCAAGGCGGTGAATATAGTCTTTAACCGTACGGGAAAAGTTGATGAGATTAAAAACCTCAACGCGCTTAAAAAACAGAACCTGATGAATTTTTCGATAATCCAGGTGATAAGGAATTACTTCCCTACTTTTCCTGACAAACCGGTTGGCATTGGCGATTCTTGGAGCGACAATAACAGAATGTCGGTACCGTTTCAGGGTATGAATGTCGAAGTCCTGTTAATTACTACCTATACACTCGATAGTATAGTAAATTCGCAGGCAGGCCAGGAAGCATCAGTCTCAGTTGAATATATAGTCAGCCTTCAAGGAACCAGACAATTTGGACAAGGCCGGGCAGAACTGAGTGGCAAGGGTTCTGGTAGCGGGTATCTACATTTTCTTGTCAGCAAGGGTTATTTTACTGAATATAATATTAGCTATGAAATTGAAGCAAGCGTAGATGTTAAAAGCAAAGACCAAACCGTGTTAAAAATCCCGGTTCAACTTAGTGCCACCGCTTCACTTCTAAAATACTGAGAATAATATGGCAGGTAGAATAGTCTCGTTTTTAATTATACTTTTTATATCATACTCACCCATGCAATTTGCTCAAAAGGCAAAA
>JAFGBY010000097.1 GCA_016932915.1 Acidobacteriota bacterium
ATATTCAAGATGATTATCTCTATATCTTTTATATCGCCAAGGACAGGTCCATGCTGTGGCGCAAATCAAACATCAAGGACATAAACAACAAAGTCAGGGAGTTGTATAAATATCTCCAGAAACCTGATCCTGCAGAGCGTGAAAAATTAGACAATGCAGCAGCTTATTTATATAACCAATTGATTTATCCGATAGCAAAGAAAGCTGATTTAAAGAAAAACCTGATTGTTATTCCTGATGAGATTTTATTTTATCTTCCATTCGATGTGCTGAAAGATAATAAGGGTAAGTATATGGTGGAATCCTATAATATTACATATACTCCCTCTGCTACATCCATGAAACTTATATCAAAACAGGAACTAAAAAGGGATTTATCATTACTTGCTGTTGCAAATCCAGCGCATGAATTTTTACCGGAGAAGGAAAAAACATCAGAGAAAACAGATACTCGTGACTTTGATTTCAACCTGGTAAACCAGCCGCTGCCGAATGCTGAAAAAGAGGTCAGCGGAATATCTTCCTTCTTTGATAAAAACAAGAAAATGACTCTGGTTGGAAAAGAAGCGAAAGAGGAAACAATAAAAAGTATTGACCTGAAAAAATTCAGATTTCTTCATTTCGCGACGCATGGAATCCTGGATGAAGAAAAACCACTCAGGTCGGGCTTGCTTCTCGCAATCGACCGGGATCCTAAAGAGGATGGAATCCTTCAGTACAGGGAGATTTATGACCTGAAGACTAATGCTGACCTGGTTGTCCTCTCGGCATGTAAAACAGGCCTTGGGAAGATTATAAAAGGCGATGGATTGATCGGGATGTCACGAGGTTTTCTTGTCTCCGGTTCGAAATCTGTAATAGTATCTCTCTGGAATGTCGCTGATTATTCGACCGCGATTCTGATGCAGGAATTTTACCGCGGCCTTGTTCGTGATGGTTTCACAAAAGCAGAAGCACTAAGAAAGTCGAAAATAGCTCTAATGAAATTCACCGGGGAAACTAGCTCTGAACGTGGTATCACAGGGATTTCAGGCAGCAGGCAATCGGTTAAGAAAAAGGTCGATTTCTCACATCCTTATTTTTGGGCATCATTTATAATAATGGGTTCGCCGGGAAAATAGATAAAAGCGAAAAGTTCATAAAACTTTCATCAGATAGAAACGTAGATAAGCGATTATCAGTTTCAGGCTGTCCACGCGGCAATCCATATCGTGTGTGCGGTCCATCATTTCAGGCCCGGCGATATAACCGAGCTGCATCACTGTTTCTGCGGTTTCTTTTGAATCCGTCTGTGTTGATTTTTTTCTGTGCTTCAAAAAACTGTCGCGAATCCCTTTATACTTCATGAGGTAATTTCTTAAAACTGATGCCTGTTCTGATGCACTCTTATCAGTGATAAGGTTAATGGTCTCCGAAGGATCGAGTTCAAGATTAAACAGAAGCTCTCCCTGTCTGCAGGCGCTATCTTTTTCTATTAATTTCCAGTTTACGGAAATAGCGGATCGAAGGCCATTCAGAATCTCTGAGGAGATAATTATTCTTTCCTGCGATCCCAGGTTGCCTTCCATTAGGGATTCAAAAGTTGTTCCCATTAACTGGTTTTTCAGTTCACCGGTAACCGTACTTTCTTCGCCAGCGATACCGGCAAGTGTGGGGTAAAAATCGATAGTCCTTGTTTTCTCTACTATCCTCCCTGCTTTATATTTTGGTGGATAATGTATCAGCAACGGAACGTGTATGAGCTCCTCATAAAGTGTAAAGCCATGCCCGAGCCAGCCATGGTCGAAGAATTCCTGGCCATGATCTGATGTGAGGATAAACATTGTATCTTTATCTCTTTTCTGTACTGAGAGTATCCCAAAAAGCTTTTTCATCTCATCATCGAGAAAAAGAATACCTTCGTCGTAGCGGTTATTGTGCCAGTTTATCCCATCCTCATCTTCGTTGAATAGGGGAGTTATTCGTTTACTCTCTGAGAATCCGAATTTATCGCCTGGAGGATTTTTTACATTCCCTGGTGATAGTAAGTTATCCGAAAATTTACCAAGATATTTCCACTCAAGGTAAGGCTTTATTTTGTCGGGTTCATGGACTTCCATCAGATGGAGATAAACAAAAAGGTTATTCCAGGTTTTAATTGTTTCTGATAAAAAAGGAGTATCTACGCAGATTTTATCAGGCAGATTATCTCCCGATATAATTTCCAGTTTGACGGTTAGTTCCGCAGATTTATCGATCTTAATTTTAAATGAGAAGTATTTCCATTCCCTGCCGATAGATATATCTTCGGAGAGGATTATATTGCCTTTTGCGCTCACTACCAGTTTTGCTCTAGCTCCTCCACCTTCACCAAGAAATGATATGCCGAAAAAATATTCACCGCTGCTTATTCTTCCGTCGGAGTATACGATTTCATGTTCAGTTTTATCTGTTGACAGCTCCATTCTATAATCGGTGTAATATCCAGGGTTTTCACCACTCCTATGATCTTTGAATCTCGTATCGGATTTGAACCTGCCGATATCCATCAAGTTATTTTCTGTGGTTTCCTCCGGAGTTGGGATTGACGGATTTAGATATGCCTCCAGTATTCTCAGCAGACAGTCATCGTGATAGGAATTATACCAGTGATCGAATCCTCTGGTATATCCCAAGTTTGGACGAATCAGAGGATTTGCTGATAGGCCCAGGGTGCGGTATCCGGCCTTTTTCATTATTTCGCCCAGCAATGTATCATCAGTATTGATCATGTCGTCATATGAATTAACGCCATGATACTCCGGATACATTCCGGTAAAATACGTTGCAATTGAGGGCATAGTCCACGGAGATGATGAATAGAAATTATCGAACAGGACGCTTTCAGATGTCAATGAGTCTATGAATGGAGATGTATTTCTTGTGTAGCCGTTGAATCCAAGCCTGTCATAGCGCAATGCATCGACCATCACGAAAATTATATCATCGGGTTTATTGCTGAAATCTGTCATATTCTTTTCAAATAAAAAACCGGGGTGAATAAGCAGAGCAACGGCAAGAACGATCAGAAGTAAAATCGGTACTGTCAGCTTCAAGTATTTCATCACAGCCCCTCGAAGGATTTATTGTATCTTTTTCATTATACCCTTCGATTAGTAATTATCAAACGACCCGTATCCAGCAAAGATAATTATCTTTAATTTATAGTTCACTTGTGTTAATTTCACTTTCTTTATTTGATGGTGAGTTGTGGATACGCTGGAAAAGAAAAAATATAGTTCAAATATCTGGAAGATGTACTTCGTCAGGTTTTTCTTCTGGATGCATTTTGTGTCAGCAATAATAGTCCCTTTCTATACTAAATGGGGCGGAGTGCCGTTTGCCTACATCCTTTTTCTCAACGCCTGGTTTATGTTCTGTATTTTTATTTTTGAGATCCCAACCGGTACAGTTGCGGACTTCTGGGGAAGGAAGCAATCTATCACTTTGGCTGGGCTGGTTGGCACCATCGCATTTATTGTCTATGGTATATATCCATCTCTATTAAACTTTATTGCAGGAGAATTTCTCTTTGCGATAGCTTTTACACTAACCTCCGGCGCAGATGAAGCAATGGTTTATGATTCTCTTATTGAGATTGGTGAGGAGAAGCGCTCGAAGAAAATTTTCGCGAGGATGGAATCCTCTAAAATGGCTGGCATTTTTACCGGCGCGCTTATGGGGTCACTATTGGCGAAACTTATTGGCCTGCAGATGACATGGTTGTTGCAGGCTGTTCCGATGTCTGTCTGTTTCTTTATAGCATTCACCATGTATGAGCCAAAAGAGCATCAAAAGAAAAAGAAAGATCCATATTTCAAGATACTGAAAAGTGGAATGGCCTATTTTTTCAAACATAAAATACTTATCCTTCTTGCAAGTGATATGATTGTAATTGCTGGCCTTTCGTATCTTATTATCTGGTTTTACCAGGCGCTTCTGGGAGAGGTTGGGGTGGATATCGTCTATTTTGGCATTGTCCATTCTTTTATGTCTCTCGGGCAGATATTGATAATCGAGAATTTTATCGTCCTGGAGAAGCTTTTCAAATCGAAGCGCGCGGTTTTATTCTTCAGCGCGTTCGTAGCCGGTGCGTTTTATATAGTACTCGGCCTGGTCAGGTTTGTTCCACTGGTCATCGGCTCAATATTAATTGTTGCTTCATTTGGTCTGTCGAGAGAGCCGTTGTTTGCTAATTACATGAATAAGTATATTCCAAGTGACAAGAGAGCGACTGTACTATCTACAACATCGATGATGAAAACCATCACCATTGTTTTTATCTATATACTGGCCGGCTTTCTCAGTAAGTGGTCGTATCAAAAGTCGATGATTGTGGTGGGCGTGATTATAGTCATCTTCTCATTCCTTTCAAGGATTCAGGAAGAGCACCTGATAGACTGAAACAATAATCTATATCTATAAAAAACATTCAGGATACGGTGAAGAACACCTTATTCGGCTTAAATGATTGTCATCGCGAGGGAGCGTAGCGAACGGGGCGATCTATTTATTCTTCAGATTGCTTCGCTTTGCTTGCAATGACTTTATCGCGGTGAGCCTGCCCTGAGTGAAATCGATGGGGAGGTCGCTCCTACTGTAGGAATCCTTACTATATGTGTTATTCGAGGAATTTATTTTCCTTTGGAACATATTAACGAATCTATTGTCTAAAGAGGCATATAACAAAAGGAGGTCGCCATGAATACACATAATGAATCAAGTGTTATGACGGTTCAATCAATGTATCTGCCGGGATTGAATGTGGACAACACGCTGCTTAAAAAATCGTTCCTTGTATCGTGCCTTCTTTTCCTCGTCTCCCTGTGGGTGGTTATCCCCTCGTCTGCCTCTGAATATCTTATTACGGATGATTCTTTTGATGATGTAAGAATCGTAGAAATAAAACCCCCTGAAACAAAGAAGCCACCCGAAACAAGAATAATAAGAGTGAAACCTCCTGCTGCTGTTTTCCCTGATGAAACACCCTACGATCTTGAGGTATCCCAGGATTATGAATGGACAGATGAAGAGCAATATGATCCGACCATGGAAGGTGAATGGGTTTATGTGCCTGGTACAAGGATGGCGAGAGTTGGAATTGATGTCAAGAAACCGGATTGTTATTATCAACCTCAGCCAGCTTACCCTGAATTGGCTCGACAGATTCGTAAGGAAGGATTTGTTGTCCTCGATGTGATCTGGGATACGAACGGAAATATCAGGGATGCCAGGGTTACCTCTTCTCCCGGCGCACAGTTTGGATTCGATGATGTCACTGTTGCGACCGTTAAACAATGGAAATGCGTTCCTGCTACTGTCGGTGGACAGAAAGTTGAAGTAAAAGGTTCAATAACGGTTATCTTCAAGCTGAACTAAAAAGTTTTAACCTCCTTCTCATCAGCCATCTCCCCACCCCCGCAATAGCGGGGGATTTTAATTTGTACAGAATATCTAAATTAAACACCGTATTATTATACATGTTCTATAAAAACATATATTATCTAGCGTTATATTATTGTATATTGTGATGTTTAGACTTAAAATATTGTCAGTTAGTAGGAGTGGGGATACTCTCTTTGAGGCCTTAGTTGGTCAACTTATCAACATCTCAAAATTTAAAAATAAAAGTTTGGAGGATTATTTAATCATGAATTTTGTTCGTAAAATTTCTTTGGTTTTTCTTATTTTGCTTGTTATCCCGGCATTTCTCTCAGCAGGACTACTGAGAACCGAAATTCAATCCGAAGTTATTACTCTTCCTGACACGCCGATACTGATTACCAGCTCGGAATTCTTCAATTTACATGTTGTTGAAGGAGCGAGTGAAAGAATTATAATGGAGTATAAGAATCAATCCGATAAAGACATCATAGGATTTGCTATAACATATCTTTATTTTGATTATTTTAATGATTTTCTTGGCCGGTCAACATTTGTTGAGGGGAATCCATCGGAAGGAGGCGTTGAGCTTAAAGTGGGCGAAGCCGACGATTACAATAACAATTGGGCTTGTTACGATATTAACCTGTCGTATAAAATCTATGTATATGTATCAAAAGTAAGATTTGCCGATGGCACGATCTGGAAAGCAGATCCAAAACTTATTGAAGCTGAAGTTAAGAAAGAGATGACCGGTTTTGATATCACCAGTAATTTAATTGTTGGTAAACTATTAGCTGAGTAACAGAATACAGTATTAATTCTTTGGGCAAGTGTTTTTCTCAAACACTTGCTTATCTTTTTTAAGAATCGATATATTTTTAAATGCGTTTAGTTTGAATTCTATATCATTTTATAAGTATTTTAATAATCTATTGAATTCTTCCGGGAGAGGCGCTGTGAATTCGAGTTGTTCGGCCGTTGTGGGGTGGAAGAGAGTTAATCGATAAGAATGCAGCATCACGCGGTCCAGGTCTTTCAGGAAAGACCTAAGCTCTACGCTGCCTTCTTTACCGGGGTTCCATCCCCTGCCGTATACGGTATCGCCTATTACCGGGTACCCGATGCTCGCCATATGCACTCGTATCTGGTGAGTGCGTCCGGTCATAATATTTACTTTTACATATGTTGCCAATTGGAATTTCTCCAGCGCCTCGAAATGTGACTCGGCTTCCTTTCCGCCTGCGAGGTTGACCGCGAATTTCTTCCGGTTGTGTTTGTCTCTTCCTATCGGATCATCGATGATCCCCTTACTGTTTCTCATCCTCCCGCGGACGATGCAGCGGTACTCTTTCTGCACCAGCCTGTCCTTGAACTGTGCTGAAAGGTTCTCATGTGCTTTGTTGTTTTTCGCGATCACCATCACTCCGGATGTATCTTTATCAAGACGATGGACTATTCCAGGTCTTTTCTCGCCAGAAATGTTAGAAAGGTTTATATTATAGTTAAGGAGGGCGTTTACGAGGGTATCGTCCCGGTGACCGTGAGAGGGATGGGTCACCAACCCAGCCTGTTTATTTATCACAATTATATCTTCATCCTCATGGAGAATTTCAAGAGGGATCTCGGCAGGGGGAATATCAGTTGGTTCTGGCGGAGGGATTGTAATCTCTATCCTGTCCCCTGTTTCAACTATATGGGAGGGCTTTTTTATCGAATCGTTTACGAGTACCAGCCCGTTATCGATAAGAGTGCGGATATATGTCCGGCTGATATCCTCGATTTCGGATGCGAGCCAGGCATCAAGCCTTGCTCCAGGTTCTTTGACGATGACTATTTTTTTATCCGTCATTGATTTTTTTTACCAGTCTAGTGTGTTATTATGTACGGACACCGATTATAACATTCAATGGTCAAATTTGTTACACTATGAAGTTACTTAAGGAATTGAAAAAACTTAACCTTTATCTTCTCATTCCTATGGGATTTGCCTGTCTGGTCTACTATGCGATCCTGTCGCACCAGGTTATGGATCATACACTCTCTGTAGTCAGTGCTATAATACTTGGAATCTTAACACCCATTTTTTATATAACCCTGTATTTCTCCGGTTCCAGGATATTAAACGCACAGATCGGTTATTATATATTTGTCATCACCTTATTTGCTATCTACACGATGCAGATATTGAGTGCTGGAGTCAGGGAATTCGCGTTTATAATTTTTCTATACCTTATGTTCCTGTTTGTATCTTATTTTAATAATATCGGGTTTGCATTTCTTGTCACACTGCTCTATATCGCATATCAATTTTTTGTAACCTACGCTTTTGTAACGGAGAGTTTTATTGCTGTGCTGTTAAAAGGGCTTTTTCTTTTATCTTCTGCCTGGATTTTATATGTTAACCTGCGGAGTGCCGGTGTCGATACACGGTCGCAGATAAGAACACTCGAACGTAAGGATGCAGTCGATCTCCTTTATGAAATCAGCCGGATGATAGCAGCTGAAGCGAGCGCTGATGACATCCTGTTCAAAATTGCGACCGATATTGGACTTTTTACCGACCTTGAGAGAAGCTCGATTATTCTTGTGGATCCGGAGATGAAGGAGGCTCAGATTGCCGCATCTTTTGAGGGGCAACATCTACGTGGACTTAGAATTAACCTGAGAAGTTATCCTGAAATTCTCCAGGCATTGAAGAATGAGGAAATCGTCACGATCGATAACCTTGCTACATCAAAAACGATGAAACAGGTATCCGGCCTGCCTGAGCGAATTATGGACCAATCAATTATGGTCATCCCGATAAGTTCAGGTGAGGAGCGCCTCGGAGTTTTATTCCTGCGTGGAAAACGGAAAAAAAGCGGCTTCAGCCGGGAGGAAGTAAAATTTGCCCAGACTGTTGCCACGACCTCCGGACAGGCACTATTAAATTCCAGGCTCCTGGAAGAACTTGATAAAAAATCTGAAGAGAGAATGCGGATGATTGAGGAATTGGAAAACCTGAACAAGGAATTGGAAGATGCAAACCGGATGAAATCAGTGTTCGTTGCTAATGTAAGCCATGAACTCCGTACGCCACTGACTTCAATTATCGGGTATCTTCAATTACTTGAGCAATCAGAGTTGTTCAGTATGCAGGGTCTGGGATATATGAAAACAATAGTGAATAACAGTAACGCTCTTCTTTATCTTATTAACGGTCTTATAGATATATCAAAGATTGAAGCAGGAATATTCGATCTTTTCTATGAAAAACATAATCTTAACGAAATTATTGAATATGCATGTGAGAGGTTTAAACCTGACCTTGATAAAGAAAAAATGAACCTTGTACTAAATCTTGGTAAGTGTGATGCAGAATTTTATTTTGATATCAACAGAATTGAACAGGTAATAAGTAATCTTATACATAATGCAATAAAGTTTTCCACACACGGAGGAAAAATATGGGTCAAAACCTCTTTTGCAAAAGGCGGGGCGGAGATCAGCGTAAAAGATGAAGGAATTGGTATCGACGAAAAGGAACAGGAACTGATTTTCCAACGGTTTATGCAGGTTGATAGCAGCCAGTCACGCGAACATGAGGGGGTGGGCATCGGCCTGCATCTTTGCAAAGAGATTGTGGAGCGCCATGGTGGAGAGATTACAGTTAAAAGTAAACTTGGTAAGGGCAGTACATTTACATTCCGAGTCCCGATGATTACAAACAAGGATGATCTACATAAACATCTTGACGCCAATGCGCCAAAATGACGCAAACGTTTGAAGCACCCCGTCTCGATAACTCCCTTAAAATCAGCCAAATACAATTATTCTTATTGGCACGCCAGTTGCTAAACAATAGAATGATGAAATATTAAAAGGCAAATGATGGTAAATAACAACGAAACACTGATTCAGGAGGTGCAAGATGAAAAACGTATTCGGTAAGTTATCCATTTTAACGATGGTTATTGCTGCTGTGGCGTTTGGCATGTTTCTGGCGAGCGGATTGAACATTATCGACTTTGCCAACGGGGATGATGGAGAAGACTCCGGCCCGATTTATGTTGAATCGACCAATGGAAATCCAGTCTCTTTTGCAAAGCTCGCGAAAATAGCAAACCCGGCAGTAGTGAATATAACCGCTACTACCAAGGGTAAAGAAACTCCAAGGAGATCAAACGACCTGTTTGATTATTTCTTTGGAAGAGGCGGAGAGAATCCTAACGCCCCGGTAAGAGGTTTCGGTTCCGGTTTTGTTATCAGTAAAGATGGTTACATTCTGACCAATTACCACGTTGTCTCCAACCTGAGGAGCGAGGTGGCTGATGATATCCGGATAAAACTATATGATGGGGATATTTATAAAGCGACTGTTGTAGGCACTGATTCCCTTTTTGATGTCGCGCTTATTAAAATCGATACGAAGAGAGAACTGCCGTTCTTGAAACTTGGTGATTCGGATGCCATGGAAGTAGGCGAATGGGTAATGGCTATAGGCAATCCAAGCCTGCTGGATCACACGGTTACAGTCGGCGTAGTCAGCGCGCAGGGCAGGCAGCTCAGCGGCGCGGTCTACAGGAAGTTCATCCAGACCGATGCTGCAATCAACCAGGGCAACAGCGGCGGCCCACTGCTCAACCTCAAAGGTGAAGCGATTGGTATCAACGCGATGATCATCGCAGGTACTGAGGGTATTGGTTTTGCGATTCCGATTAACCAGATAAAAGAAATTATTCCTCAGCTTAAATCCAAGGGATACGTTCAACGCGGATATATTGGCATCCTGCCGGAAGAGATTACCCTTGACCTCAAGAAGAGCCTGAGTCTTTCTACTGATAAAGGTATTTTCGTTCAATCAGTAACCAGGGGAGGCGCTGCCGAAAAAGCCGGTATTGAAGATGGTGACCTGATTGTCAGTTTCGATGGCAAAGATATTGAAAGCCTCGAGGATCTGTATAAGATAGTCGGCAACTCTGCACCTGGCAAAGAAACTAATATTGTAATAATCAGAAATGGTAAGAAACAGACTATAAAAATTACGCCTGACGAACGGCCCAGTGATGAGATGAAAGTACGTCGTGGAGATAACAAGGATGATCGGATTAACGAGAATCTTGGTATCGCGGTTGCACCGATCAGCGTCAGGGAAAAAAGATATTATAGAATCCCGGAGGAAATCAATGGTGTCCTTATTTCAAAAGTAAACCGTTACAGCCCGGCTGATGATGCTGGCCTTCAGGAGGATATGATAATCAGGCGTGTTAACCGGAAAGATATTTCATCTGTAAAAGAATTCTACAACGAACTGGAAGACGCGCTTGATAATTCAAACGTAGTCGCCTTTTATATCTCGTTTTATTCGAGAGAATCGGGCTCCTGGGAGTCTCAATACGTGACGGTAAATGTTGCTCAATAACTAGAATAACTCTTTTCAGATGCGCAAGGGGATTGTATAATACAATCCCCTTATTTTTATAACAGGTTAGAAAAATGAAAGATAGAATTTTAGTTATTGATGATGAATCGAGTATTCGAAAAGCTTTAAAAATGATCCTCGAATATGCAGGGTATGATTATTATGAAGCGGCTGACGGCTCAGAAGGATTAAAGATGATTTATGATGTTGAGCCTGATTTGATTTTTCTCGATATCAAGATGCCGATAATGGATGGGATGGACGTCCTGAAGGAATTATATGATAAAAAATCTGAAATTCCGGTTGTTATGATTTCCGGTCACGGCACGATACAAACTGCGGTTGAGGCGACAAAGCTTGGCGCCTATAATTTCATCGAGAAACCGCTGGATAAGGACAGGATTCTTCTTGTTACTCGGAATGCGCTCAAGCAGAGAGGGCTCGAGGAAGAAAATATCGAGCTCAAGAAGATTGTAGATCGTGATTATAAAATTGTCGGCGAAAGCGCGGCATTAAAAGATATAATGAAGCAGATTAAAAAAATCGCTCCAACGGATTCAACGGTGCTGATTCGCGGCGAAAGTGGGACCGGCAAAGAATTGATCGGGCGTGAGATACACCGCCTGAGCCAGAGGGCGGATAAGACTTTTATTCAGGTCAATTGCGCTGCAATACCTGAGGAGCTCATTGAAAGCGAACTTTTCGGCCACGAAAAGGGTTCATTCACAGGAGCCGTTTCCAAGCAGGTTGGTAAATTCCAGCAGGCGGACGGCGGTACAATTTTCCTGGATGAAGTAGGTGATATGAGCCTGAAGACACAGGCGAAAGTCCTCAGGGTACTACAGGATGGCGAACTTGAGAGGATAGGTTCGAATAAACCGATCAAGGTTGATGTGCGAGTAATTTCTGCTACGAATAAAGACCTTGAAGAAGAGATAGAGAAGGATAACTTCCGTGAAGATTTGTTCTTTCGTTTAAATGTAATCCCGATTCACCTTCCGGCTCTCAGGGAGAGAAAAGATGATATTCCGATGCTGATCGATTACTTCACTGATAAGTATGTGAAGAAAAATAACTTCAAACCGATAAAATTTTCTCCGGATGCGATGGACGTTTTAAAGAATCATCTATGGCGGGGCAACATCAGGGAATTACAGAACACCGTAGAACGGCTCGCTGTTATGAACCAGGGACAGGACGAGATTACCAGGTCTGATCTTCCTGCTGATCTTTTATCTGCGGCTAATAACATTCCGCAGATAGAAGGAGATATCAATACTCTTAAAGATTTCAAGGAAGTCGCCGAGAAGAACTTCATTCTTCAAAAACTTAGAGAGAATAACTTCAATGTCTCAAAAACTGCAGAAGTAATCGGTACTCCAAGAAGTAACCTCTATAAAAAACTCGAACAATACGAGATTGATGTAAAAGCGGAGAAGTTTAGAGATAACCAGGCGGGTTAGGCAGTCGCTGCCGCCTTTTACGGCGGTGGAGGAAAGTCCGGACTCCGCAGGGCAGTGCGCCGGGTAACGCCCGGGAGGGGTAACCCTACGGAAAGTGCAACAGAAAGTAAACCGCCTCTCCCTTTACAGGGAGCGGTAAGGGTGAAACGGTGAGGTAAGAGCTCACCAGCAGTGGAGGCAACTCCACTGGCTTGGTAAACCCCGCACGGAGCAAGGTCAAATAGGGGAGCGTTTGTAGCGCGGCCCGCGCGAGCTCCCGGGTAGACCGCTTGAGGCTGTCGGTAACTTCAGTCCCAGCTAAATGGCTGTCGCCTTCTTCGGAAGGAACAGAATCCGGCTTATAGACCCGCCTTTATTTTATACAGATGTTACCCGGTATTTTGTGCCGGGTACTTTTTTAAACAGTGACTTAAATTAGACTCAGGATTTGCTAGTTTTTACTTCCAACGCTGTTTCGAGATCGTCTGTCGTGATAGCGTTCAAAGGCGCTGATTTAAAATATTGGGCTAGGTTTTTTTCCCCGTTTATAGTCCAGATGATTATTGGTTTACGGAGGAGGAGCCCTCTTCTCATTTTCCAAAAATTATATATTTTGTAGTAGGGAACAAGAAAATCCGGTGAAGAGCGTAAAATCTTGAAAATCGGGAAAGCTTCGTTAAACCTTGTCCAAATCTTGCACTTTGGCTTTTCGGTACCTAGTATTAATCCAGTGAAGACTCTAGGATTCAATTTCTTAATGATGCGAATTGAGGAATTATGGAACGAACTTAATATAAAACTGTCTGTTTCCAGGTATGATAGTATTATCTCCAGAACTTCAGGTTCATATCCTTTTTCCTTCAATTCTATATCGAGCAGCATTTTACCCTGAAGTAAGGCTAAAGCATCGGATAATCGTGGAATTGTGACTCTATCCTTGGAATAAAAATCGATAATTTGTTGAAAGGTAAGTTCGTTGATTTTACCGATTGCTATTTTTTTATCGTGATGAGTGATCAATTCTCCATCTTTTGTTTTTCTTACGTCGAGCTCGATCATATCCGCTCGAAGCTCGATCGCCCTGGAAAAAGCCTCGAGGGTGTTCTCGTGAAAATCTTTTGCGTATCCGCGATGCGCAACAATCAGTTTGTTTTGCTTCTTTAACAGGTCATTTATTTTGTACATAGTAAATATTCCAGACGGCACTATATACCAGAATTTGTTATGATTAAATGGATTATAGATTGTAATGAAATTAAATTATTAGATATTTAAAAGAAGTGCTTATGTTCTTCCTGATATGTGAAGGTGAATCCTTTGTTCTGAAATAGATCAAGGCAACAATCCACTACTTCTCTATCGTACAACAGTCCGGCATTATCCGATATTTCCTCAAGTGCATGTTTGACTCCCCTTGCCGGCCTGTAGGGACGATGAGAGGACATTGCTTCGACTACATCAGCAACCCCGATGATTCGTGCTTCAAAGAGCATTTCGTCACCTTTGATCCCAAGTGGATAACCGGAGCCATCCAGTTTTTCATGATGCTGGTAAACAGTCAGTGCGATGGGCCAGGGGAAGTCAATGCCTTTCAAGATATCATAACCGACTTGAGAATGGTTTTTTATAAGGGCGATTTCCAGATCGTTTAGAATGCCAGGTTTACTCAAAATACCGGAAGGGATATTGATTTTTCCTATATCATGGAGGTTTCCCGCGAGGAAAATCCCTTCAACCGCTTCTTCCCCGAGGCTAAGTGCAGTGGCTATCTCACTTGCAAGTTGAGCGACCCTCTGCTGATGCCCGGATACATAGGGATCCCTGGTTTCAACTGCCAGCGCCAGTGAATTAACAGTTTGTACGAGTGCTTTATGGAGCTTATCATGGCTAAGTCTCAGCTCCTTCTGGGCTTTTTTTCTTTCGACTTTTTCCTTTGCTTCCGATAGCGCACGGACTATAGCTGGAACCAACCTTGATAAGCGTTGCTTGAGGACATAATCGGTTGCTCCCTGTTTGATGACATCGATCGCCGTTTCCTCGCCGATGGTGCCTGAAATAATGATGAATGGTGACTCTGGTTTTATCGATTGTGCGAGATTCAAGGCGCTGAGCCCATCAAAACCTGGGATAGAATAATCCGCAAGTACTATGTCGTAGTCAGAATCATGGATTGACTTCAGGAAATCATTTTTACTTTTAATATGATGAAGCGTAAAATCAAGCCCCTCCGCTTCTAGTGTCGACTTTACCATTTCGACATCCATCTGGTCGTCTTCCAGGTATAATATTTTGAGATGTCTTTCCATGATTTTTATTTCATTGCTCTCCCAGCTGGTGGAGGCTCATTTGAGAGCACCCAGTAAGCGCCAATCTTTTTTATTGCTTCTACGAACTCGATGAAATCTACCGGTTTGACCACATAGCCATTTGCTCCCAGATTATAACTCCTGACAATATCTTCTTCCAGTTTTGAGGAAGTGAGAATTACAACAGGTATGTTTTTGAGTTTATCATGTTCCTTAATTTTTCTTAGAACATCCAGTCCATCGAGCTTTGGCATTTTTAAATCCAACAGGATTACTACAGGGTTTTCATCTGGTCGGTCTTCGTATTTACCCCTTCTTAAGAGGTAATCAAGAGCTTCCTCTCCGTCCTGTACTACATCAACACTATTAGCGAGTTTATATTCGTCAAGCGCTTCCAGTGTAAGTTCTACATCATTTTCGCTGTCCTCTGCGAAAAGAATTCTTTTAAATTTCCACGCTGCCATTTCCCCTCATTTCTTTTTTGGCAAGGATATAAAAAAATTGGAACCGCTGTTAATCTTGCTTTCTGCCCTTACTTCCCCACCATGGCGAATAATTATTCTTTTTACGATCGCCAGGCCGATTCCCGTCCCTTCAAACTCGTCCTTGTCGTGAAGCCTTTGAAAAACGCCGAACAGTTTATCCGCATATTTTTCATCGAATCCGACACCATTATCTTTTATGGATATTATATTGTTATCAGGATCCGAGTCTATGTTTTTTATCTCGATGACGGCTCTTTGTCGGGTGCTTGTATATTTTATCGCATTCGAAAGTAAATTAAAGAAAACTTGTCGCATAAGAACCGGATCGCCGTATATTTTAATCAATGGAGATACTTTCCAGTGGATATTCCTGTTTTCGCACTCAGGCTTCATTTCATCGATAAGTTCCTTTATCAATATACCTGGGTCAAATTCTATTTTGGTCATCTCAGCTCTGCTCATTCGGGAAAAGCCTAGAAGATCATCAATAAGATCACCCATCTTTTTTGCCGATTCTGCGATCAGATTTATATATCGCATTATTTTTTTATCTATGTCATCACCCAGGTTCTTTTTCATCAGCGTTATGAATCCGGCGATATGACGGATCGGTGCACGAAGGTCATGTGATACGGAGTAACTGAATGATTCAAGCTCCTGGTTTGCTGCTTCAAGTTCCATTGTCTTCGTAAGTAATAATTTCTCAGTGGCTTTGCGCCTGGTTATATCCCTGATTATCCCCTGGGAACCGATTACTTTTCCATCTTCATATATCGGGGTGGCGTTAATTTCTACATAGCTGATATCACCGCTTTTATTCATCACCCTGCTTTCAAATCCGACAAGGGATTTTCCACTTAGGAAATTTTTTAAAATATCCCTCATACGTTTTCCACTGAACTGTTCTTCAAACAGGAAGTCAGAGATAGGTTTTCCAAGGATTTCATAGGAACTATATCCCGTTATACGTTCAATATTCGGAGCGGCATATGTTATTCTGCCGTGATTATTGATTTCATAAATAATATCAAAACTTCCTTCGACAAATCTGCGAAATTTTTCTTCACTCTTTTGCAGTGCTCGTTCAGTTTTTTTACGGGTTGTGATATCGGTATACATTCCGTAAACACCCAATTTTTCATTCTGAAGTTTAATCGGCGAACCGAGAACCGAAACATCCACAAGCCAGCCATCCTTCCTTTTACGGATAGTATCCGCATATACAATACTACCCTGTAGAGAATCAGCTGAAAGTGAAGTCGCCTCTTCTTTTAAATATTTGGGAACGATGAGATCATTTATTTTAAGTCCTCTTATCTCATCCTGTTTGAACTGAAACATCTGTGTAAATCCATGGTTAATAGCTACAACTTTATCTTTATTATCAACGATAACGATAGCTAAGGGGGATTTTTCAAAAAGCTGTTGAAAGAATGCTTTCTGAACTTCTCTATCCCTTTCCGTTTTTTTCCTTTCAATTGCATACCAGATCGCCCTGTTAAGCAGACGGATATCGAATTGGCCATGGACCAGGCAGTCTTGCGCACCCTGTCTGAGTGCCTCGGATGTTATTTTCTGGTCCTCCAGGTCTGATACTATTATCAGAGGTATCTCTGGCGCCGTTGAGGTTATTTCTCCAATCGAAGAAAAATCGGGATCAAAGCTATGATTGTTAATATGAAGGACCAGGTCGTATGGAGTGCTACAGATTTTCTCAATGCCGTCAGTTAATGAACTACATACATCATATGTAAATACGAATTCAAGATTCTCCGGATTAATAGATTCCAGAAAGTCTGATACAGGGTTTTCAGATATTATTAATAATTTCGGATTCTTTAGGTTCATATTTTACCTGGAAATAAATAACATGAACATGATATCGGAGAAAATCAACGTTGTATTATACAGCTTCAATAGAATATATGCCGTGTATAGCAGAAATTCAATAGTAGAGGTCCTAATATATTGATAACACAATACTTGTGTATGATTAAAAATATAAACGTCACGAAAACTTGAAATCGTTTGATATTTTTAATTTTTAGCGTTTAAATAAAAATTCTTTTCGCAGAAAGTAATAAAATGGCTATGTTGTTATTGTTTATTGACGGTGTTGGAGTTGGTTCTTCTGATCCAGCGAAGAATCCGTTTGCTTTTACTAAATCCAAAATATTTAATCTCTATAAAGATGATGACGATTTATTACCCAGGAAACATAGTTTTTTGCAAAATGGATGGATTAAATCGATTGATTGCAGTATGGATGTCGAAGGCCTTCCTCAGAGCGCATCAGGTCAGACAGCGCTTTTTACAGGTGTGAATACCGCGAAGCTGCTGGGCAGGCACCTCTCAGGTTTTCCGAACAGGAGATTAAAAAAAATATTAGCTGAACAGTCGACTATGGTGGAACTTGAACGGAAAGGATTTAGAGTAATTTTTGCCAATGCGTTCCATCCTGTCTATTTCGAGAAGAAAATAACTCGTGTTTCAGCGACCACCGCGATGGCTGAATCCTGTCAAAGGAGAATAAGGAATTTTAATGACCTGGAAAACGGGAATGCTGTGTTTATGGACTTAACGAATCAGTACCTCATCGATAAAGGATTCTGGGTCACAGCACGAAAGGTGGAGGAGGCGGGTTCTGTTCTGGCGGGAATTGTTAAACGTAATGATTTTACTCTTTTTGAGTACTTTATCACCGATGTGCTTGGACATCGCGGTGATATGAACGATGCAATTGAGCAGGCCCGGAGGCTTGATAAATTTATAAGTGTAATCTGGGAAAACCTCAATCAGTCTAATGATGTAATGATTATTACCAGTGATCATGGAAACATCGAATGTAATGAGACTAAAACTCATACTGCAAACAGGATACCTTTAATTGTTGCAGGGAATAGAGCGGAAGAGTTGATAAAGATACCTGAAAAAATTACGGACGTTAAAAAGATGATTGATACTTATTTCAATAAATGATTCTAAAAGAGTTCATCTTTTATATTCTCATAATCATCTGTACCAGGTGCGAAACGTCTTGAATATCCTTCCTCAGGATAAGTAGTCAATAACCAGCAGAATTTGTCAACTCCTGCCTCTTTTGCCATTTTCCTGGCTTTATTCATCTCTTCATCTGAATCATTCCATTCGAAAAGTATATACCGCCATATAATTTTTGGTTTTTGCAATCCCAGGCTTTTTTTCATTGCCGCCATTTCTTTCAAAGCTTTAAAAGCTTTTTCAAAACTTCCATTTATACGGTATTTACCGTAGGTTTCCTGTGAAGCTCCGTCGATTGAAAAAAGCAATTCATCGAAACCGCTGAGGAGGATTTGCTTTTGTTTTTCTTTTTCGGAAAAAAAGTGCCCATTAGTACTGATATGAATAAACAACCCGGGATTTGTTTCGCGAGCATAGCGAATCATCTCTGCAGCATCAGGATGAATGAACGTCTCTCCATAATTGAATAATCCCAGGTATTCCAGGTGATTCTTCGTTTCATCTATTATTTTCTTGAATGTATCCAGGCTCATAAAATGTTCTTTACGATCGGCGTAAAGATTTGGCAGTACGCAGGATGCGCATTTTAGATTACATCTTACGGTAGGCTCAATATGTAAAATTTTCGGCAATGGAACATCTTTTATTTGTTTGTCAAAATGTTGCCATTTATCCATTGGAACCGGTACGTTGAGATCACATTGTCTGCATAAAAAGAAATTGTCCGGATTTTTAACAACTTTCTTTCTCAGTTTTCTGTATCGTTTGCCGTTCCAGATTTCTTTCAAACTCTGTTGATTTATATTTCCCAGTGGATACAAAGCATATGCGAGTGCGCATCCACACAAGACATTTCCATCACAGTTTATAACCGCCTCTTTCCAGGGAGCGTAACACCATCTGGGGTATTCATCTTTTCTTCTTTTGTTTTTCCCGTTGATCCTGTTTGCCAGATGTCGAGTTTTTTCCCGTATTCTAATGTAGGCGGTATACTTTCTCTTACGCAGCAGATACCTGCGAATCTTTTCTTTTAACATATTTACAGCTAATACCTAAACTCTCTGAAGATAATACATAAGTTTAACCGATTTGTTAATAGAAAAAGAGTAAATACTTATCTGATATTGTCCCAGTGCCAAGAATTTTCAAGAATATTCAGATCTTTTTATAATTCTTTGTTTTCTGAGCAACCAAAGAGAAATTAAAATAAATAAAGCAGATTAATGTTACTAAAACCGAAAATACAATAAAACTTGCTCTATAACTTAAGACATCTGCTATATACCCGAATATAATAAATAGAATACTTGCCAGCCCTCCGCTGAAAAATCCGTTCATAGATGACACGGTTGCTCGTATCCGTGAAGGTATCATCCGCTGGAGTTTTCCCTGCATCACAGTATATACAGTTTGATGAACAAGGAAGAAAAATGCGATAAGAATGATGATCCATTTTTTTAAAGTAAGTGTGCCAATCAGAACCAGGAACCCGGCAAGTAGGTTGGCGAGATATACATGTGAAGTTTTGACTTTTTCAAATCTATGGGCAATTGTGCTTCCAAAAGCCATTGGAAGAGCAATAATGCCGAACATAATAGCGATTGATTCTTTCGAAAGACCGATCTCATTTCCCAGGAGCGGCCAGAATTCCTCGAACGAACCGGCAAGGCCGAAAATAATTGCTAGAAAGGATATTATTATCAGTACTTTTTTCTTCTTTACAGCGTAACTTACGCCTTGTTTAAAAATCATAATGAATGACGGGTGGTCTTCTGCTCTGTATCTTCTTGTTTCAGGAAGAATTGCCATAAAGAAACATGACAAGACGGCAGATGCGATGCTGGCAAGCAGGACAATTTTATAACCAGCATCAATGACGATTGCGGCCAGGACGGAGGCAAGAAAGATTGCAGTGAATACAATAGCTTTGACTCTACCGAGAATTTTGGTGAATTCACTTTCTTTATCCAAGTTTTTAAGTTCGTCATAGAGAAGAGCCTCAAATGTACCGGAGGTGATTGATTCTTTTAAACCCCAAGCGATGAAACCGATTATAAATCCAACGAAATTCGGCATAAATAACCAGAAACCATAACCTACAAACCTGACGGCTTGCCCCCAAACAATTACCCATTTCCTTGAGTATTTATCCGCTAAAGCGCCCGAAGGAATCTCCATTAGGATAGATGTGACCGCCCAGACTACCAGTAACATGGAAATACCTATCGCTGAGATTCCGCGTTCTTCGAACATCAGCATATAAAAGGGATAGATGAGCATAAAGTCATCAAAAAATACAAATAGATATAGCTTAATCAGAACATTTTTCATTAATTCACCATGAAGGAGAGATAATATCTTAAAATTTATAGAAATACAGGATAATAGTAATAATGACGTGGATTTTAAAAAATGCGGGTATGAGGAGTTTCCCCATACCCACTTTGTCAAGCTGACAGGTTTTTATTTGTCAGTTTTGGATAATTCGGTGATCCTCTCGCTTACCCCTTCAAGTTCCTTTTCAAGTTGCTCTTTATATTTTTCGAGCATCTCTTTTTTTTCTTTTCGGGATACAAAATGCCTTCCATGTGGAACACAACAAGAGCCCATCTCGCTTCTTTCATCAGAGCAAGTTACATAATGCATAGTTATTCTCCTTTTGTTATTTTAAGTTTTATATCTTGTCGCGACAAACCCTTTAAGTAATTAATTACATGCTTAATTATATGTTTAAAAAAATACACCCGATTGTTCACTCTTCAAGTTCCTTTATTTTTTTCTCCACATCCTTAAGTTCCGCTTCGAGCCTTTTCTTGTATTGTTTCAGGACGTCAACCGGATTGTTTTCCCGTATCTTCACAGTGCCTGAAACATTGTGGCGACCATTCGAATTACAACTGCAGATATGAGTCAGTAACTGCTGGCAAACCTGCATCGCTTCTTCATCGATTGCATGAGGGATCCAATACCCATCACGTTCGCTGTATATAATCCCAGCCTGGCGCATAACCTTTAGATGTTGAGAGACAGCCGCGGGTGTGATACCCAGAATGAGGGCAATCTTGTTGGTTCCCATCGGCCCCTGGGTCTTTAAAATCTCCAGAATACGGATCCTGGAATCGACTGACAGGACCTTGAAAACTTCTGCGGGATTCATTTTAATTCCTTTTCTTGATTTCACTATTTAAGCAATCGCTTAAATATATATTCAGGTTACTATTTTGTCAACCCAAAAATCTGATTTTGCTGATTAAATCTTGTGAAGATATTGAATAATGATAAATGAAAGGCGCAACAAAATATTCAACATATTATTATAGAACCTGAAACGTGTTGTTAATGTAGATAATAAATGTAGATTTATTTAGGCCATCCTTTAATTTTTAGGGAAAGACTTGTTTTTTATAATCTAGAATATAAAATGATAACAGATCATACTTTAATTGATACAATTTGTGGGAGGGTTTTATGTCAAAAAAATGGTTTATCCTTATCTTACTTCTAACTTTGCCTGTAACCGCCACTGCCGATGCAAATAAAGAAAAAGATCATGAAGGTTTTATGCTGGGTTTTCACGGATCATTCGCGATTTCAAGCCACTGGAGCACTGCAGAAGACAGTGGATCTTATGAGCGGTCTACAGGATCAGAAAACGGCTATTCTTTTGGTGTATTCGCAGTAATACCACTTGGGGGAAAGTTTTCGCTCCAACCGGAGATCTACTATGTCGAGAAAGGAGCCAATCATACTATCAACATCCAGAATTTTCCATTTGGAGATTTCATTGTAACTTATTGCACTGATTATATTGAAATTCCAGTATTGCTTAAGTTCACCCCATTTGAATTCGGAAATATAAAATTTTTCATGCATGGAGGACTTTATCTTAGTTTCCTACTTACAAGTGAATACGAATTCGAGAATGATCTGCTTCCAAATTTTACAATGGATATTGAAACTCTCGAATCAACTGATTTTGGATTCGCTTTCGGAAACGGATTTTTGACGGATTTAGACGGATTAAGAATTGCTATAGAATATCGATATTCAATGAGCTTCACCGACAACAATTTCCCGACAGGCCCCGGATTCCCGGAGATAGAACTTCGCAACTACGTCCATATGTTTATACTCAGCCTGGGATTTACTCTATAGATAGCATTGAGGCTTAAGATTTATCTGCTATTCTTTTTATCTTCTTTCAGAAGGTTTATAAGCTGTATCCGATTTTTAATCCCAAGTTTTTGATAGATCCGGTATATATGGCTTTCGACAGTTCTTATCGAAATATAGAGTTTGTCTTGGATTTCTTTGTTGCTGTGTCCATCAATGATAAGTTGAATTATATCTTTTTCACGTCTTGAGATTCCCTTTTTATTCAGTAATTGTTCAGCGAAGTCTTGAAATTCTAATGGTTCATTTTGATCGTAATGTTTTTGTGATAGATAGAATAAAACCAATGGAGGGATATTATAAATCAAAATGTAAATATATGAATATAGTCTATTTAAAAATCCTGGAAGAATTGAAGTAAAAAACGAGATCCCAATTATAAACATCAAAACATAATAATATATTATCATCCTTGTCATCCTATAATAGGAACTATCAGTGTCGTCCGGTTTTTTTATAATATTATAAAAACAGGCACCAAGACCGATCACAATAATTGAAAAATTAAATATTGATTCTAGTTTTTCAGTTAAAGCAAAACTTCCATCGACAAAATAAGCTTTTTCCGCAAGGATGAATCCTATGAAGAATAAACCCCAGTATATCCAGTAGGCTTTTTTAAAACCTGGAGTAAGTGATTCCTTGTTAAGGTTTATCATAAATTCAACGAAGATATATAGAAAGATAATCATCAATGGGACAATAATGAGTCCAAAGATCATATTAATTGATTGCAGCTGGCCTTTATCCGTTTTGATCGCATACGGTAGGAAAAATCTGAATACTATTTCCAGGATACCCATTAGGACATCGATAATTACCATATAGAAAAAAGTTACCAGAAAGGAACTCCTGTTCTTTCGTTGTAAAATGTACGCTGCGTATACCTGGCATATACCAAGTACAAATAACCCAAAATAGGTAATTATAAATCTGAATTCCATTTTAATATTTTATGTAAGTTCTCAAATTTGTAAACTTGATATTTTTTTAAGTAAAAATACGTAATCTTTAAATTCAAAGTTTTTACATAGTTTTTTCTGATTATTTATCCGTATATTCCTGTGAAAAAAATTGGAGGTATAAAATGAAGATATTTACAAAGTTAAACATGTATCTGATGGCTTTTATTCTGATTTCTATTGCGGTATCAGCGGTGGAAATTGAGAATAAGGTTAACGATGTAATGTTAAACATGGATCAGCGTTTACAGAATTTATTCAATGAAGAGGTTCCTGGAGCAGTTGTTTTAGTTGCAAAAGGAAATTCAGTACTATTTAAGAAATCATATGGTTTAGCAAGTATTGAACTGGGTGTAAAAATGCATATGAATAATGTATTCAGTATTGGCTCATTGACCAAAATGTTTACATCGGTCGCAATCTTAAGGTTACATGATGAGGGGAAGCTGTCGATTAAAGATGATATTAGTAAGTATCTTCCTGTCTATAGCAAGTATCAATATCACATCACAATTGAAAATCTTCTAACTCATTCTTCCGGAATAGTTGATCTTTTTTCAATTCCTGAATGGTTTAAGGATTGGGCGAAGGATGTAGACAGGGATTACCTGATCAATCTTTTTCTGGATAAACCACTTGCTTTTAAACCCGGCTCTAAAAGTGAATACAGCAATTCAAACTATATCTTACTTGGAGAGATAATTGAAAAAGTAACAGGGAAGAAATATTTTGAGTATTTACAGAACGAATTTTTTACGCCCCTGGAGATGAAGGGCGTATTTTATCCTGACAATACATTAATTATTCCCGGCTGTGCGTCCGGTTATCTTTATACAGAGAATCCTAAGTTCAGTAATCCCCCCTATGTTAGTTATACACATCTGGATACGGCAGGGGGGATTTTTACAAATGTAGATTCAATTTTTATTTTTATGTCAAATTTGTTTGGTGATAAGATTCTTAAAAAAGATACCCTGGATAAAGCTATAAGACCATTTACAAATACAGAAGGTGAAAAGACTGACTATGGTATGGGCTGTTTTTTCTCTGAAGATTGGCAGACCATTGAATACGGTGGAAGTATGCTTGGCTATGAGGTCCATGCTGCTTATATGACTGATTATGATCTTATTATCATTATGTTTACGAACATCTCGAATGACCATACAATAACAAATCCATATTTTCCCCGAATTCATGTTAAAAAGATAATTAGGTTAATCAGGGGTACCGATGATGAATTTTTAAAACCTGCTAATTTAGAAGATTCAAAAAAATCTGGATATGTTGGTACATATAAAATCTCGGATGGTGATTTCAGAGTGATTTCATTGAGAGAGGGTAAGTTATATTCTACGCGCAACAATTATGAGATTGAACTCTTTCCACTTACAGATACAGAATTTTTCTATGAGGGCTCAGGAGTAAGTAGAATTATTTTTAATTTGGATGGAAGTGGTAACGCAATCTCAGTGGATTTAATCAACGGGAAAGGACAGATTACCAGAGGAACAAAAATGGATGATCCAAATTCTGAGAGTC
>JAFGBY010000098.1 GCA_016932915.1 Acidobacteriota bacterium
ATGAATAATAAAAAAGAGATCATATAATCCATTAAGTTTAAATATAAAAAGATTCAAGGAGATTTATTATGGACGAAATGAAAAAAATAATACTTGATTACGTTATCGAAGAATATGTGGAAGATGAAGATGAAGAAGTTGGAATCGATACACCTTTAATTTCTGGTGGCATCGTAGATTCTTTTTCAATGGTATCACTGAAGAGATTCCTCGAGAACAAGTACAATATCTCGATCCCCGATGATAAAGCCACACCGGAAGCATTCGACACAGTGAATTCCATCTGTGACCTCGTAAACGAATACATCAAGTAAGGTGAAGTAATGGCATACAGTAATAAACTGAAAGAAGTCTTCACAACCGAATTAAAAAATATCGAGGATGCCGGCCTTTTCAAGAAAGAGCGCTTCATCCACGCCCCGCAGGATGCCGATATCGAGGTGGAATTCCCGGTCGGCGCAAAGCTGGAAAAAGTAATCAATATGTGCGCCAACAATTACCTGGGCTTATCGAGCCATCCTGATGTAATCAAAGCCGCGCATGACGGCCTTGATGTCCGTGGTTATGGTATGTCCTCCGTCCGCTTCATCTGCGGAACTCAGGATATCCACAAGGAACTCGAAGCTAAGGTCACCAAGTTCCTCGGCACCGAGGATACAATCCTCTTCCCTTCATGTATGGATGCAAATACAGGTGTTTTCGAAGCTATCCTTACAAAAGAAGATGTTATGATTTCCGACCGCCTGGTTCATGCCTCCATCGTTGACGGTATGCGGCTTTGCGAAGCGATGCACGACACTTTTAAACACGCGAATATGGAGCACCTTGAGAGTAAACTGCAGCTGCATGCGGATAAAAGGCTGAAAGTTATCATCACTGACGGTGTATTCTCGATGGACGGAGATACAGCTCCATTGGATCAAATCGTGGAGCTGGCAGAAAAGTACGACGCGCTCGTATTCGTGGATGATTCCCATGCTTCAGGCTTCATAGGCAAAACCGGCAGAGGAGTACACGAGAAATACGGCGTGATGGGCAAAATCGATATCCTCACAACCACATTCGGCAAAGCTCTTGGCGGAGCATCCGGCGGATGCGTATCAGGAAGAAAAGAGATAGTTGAGATGTGCCGCCAGAAAGCAAGGCCCTACCTCTTCTCGAATACCATCGCCCCTGTTGTAGTATCGGGTGTTTTGAAAGTCCTCGATATCCTTTCCGAGACAACTGAACGTCGTGATAAACTGGAAGCGAATGCCAAGTACTGGCGGGACGGCCTTACTGAGGCAGGATTCGTACTTAAAGATGGCGATACGCCGATTGTCCCGGTAATGCTTTTCAATGCGAAACTGGCACAGGACGTTTCCAATGACCTCTACAAGGAAGGCATCTACGCTATAGGATTCTTCTTCCCCGTTGTCGCGAAGGGACAGGCTAGAATCCGCACTCAGATCTCCGCTGCGCATGAAATTCACCATCTCGATAAAGCGCTTGCCGCTTTCAAGAAAGTCGGCGCAAAATACGATATTCTCGGTAAAACCAAACAGGAAATCATCGACAAATACGGTATGTAATATTTAGAAATTTAAAAATCCTTTACGTGGCGTGGGAATATCCCACGCCCTATTTTTTTATCAAGGACTTTTCAAATAGAGGGAGCGGCCTCACTCCGAAAAAGAAGATTTCCGCTTTCGCGGGAATGACTCTATAAATTTATGGGATGTGGAAGCATATCACGGCACATAAGAGAATGACCATTTATGTATTCTGATACAAACGGAAAGATCTGAATCTTGAAATATGGACATCACCTGAGTAACAGATCGCGGCGGTCGCTATGCTCCCTCGCGATGACGATAACATGCTGATTTATGTAAAATCCCTGAACCTATATTATAAAAACCACAGATGAGCAAACAACAGTAAGAATCAACCTGATAAACAAAAAGGGCGCATTCGATGTGCCCTTTTTTGTAGCTGTACTTATTTAAATATTATTTTCTATTTCAACTGGGTCTTTAATATCACTATATCCTTCCGCTGATCTTCCGGGATAAGTGAACCATCCGGTTTGTAAGCGCCCAGTTGTGAGTTAGCAATGTAATAAAAAGTATCACCGGCAATTGCTCCGGTTGTCGGGATGATGAAATTCGGGTTCCTGGTTTCAAGTACTTCTATTTTCTCTACCCTGTCTCCTGTTTTATCCAGGTAAAAACGGCTTATCCGGTTCAACCCGTTCTGGACACAAACCAGGCTGTTTTTATAAAAATACATGCCATCAACACCGCTCAATGAAACATCATCCGGATGAGGAAGGAGTGTCAGTTTTTTTGTCTTGATATCTATCCTGTAAATCCCATCAAACTCGTTGGACATATAAAGTGTGTTTTCATCTGCCCCTTTTGTGATGCCGTTGGGGTACGCGAATTCATCAGGTTTCAGGAAAAGCTCCGGTTTGTCAGTATCAGCCGGGATTCTATATACGGCCTTGTATTCGGAATCAGTAACATATGCATCGCCGTTATCCATAATGGTTACGTCATTCATTTGGCGGATAACACCTTTTTCCCACAGAATATATCTATTTAAAAGGTCACCGTTCTTCAGGTCATATTTAAATATAGCCGACCAACCTCTCATCTCTTCCTGAATGCCAGGGAGCAACTCAGGGCCGATCATATTGACTACCCATAAATGATGTCGTTTCGCATCAACCGTCATTCCGAGTACTTTCTGCAATCCATCCTGGTTTTCGCTTTTAAATTCAGTTACTTTGCCGTTTCTATCAATTTTCAGGATTTTGCGCTTGAATATGCTCCCGAGGTAAAAACAATTCTCCACCGGGTCATACGCCATACCCTCCGGAATAAGGTCTTTTCCCGGAACAGTGAAAGCAACCGTACTCGTATTGACCGGCTTCATTGAATCCTGGAATAGAGTAAGTAGTTCAGAATTTGCCGGGTTTTCCAGCAGCGGGGATAATTCGGGAGCGAGTTCCTTCTCGATATAAACACCCATTTCAAGAGATTTACGCAATGCCGAAACAGCTTCTTTTTCTTTCCCAAGTTTCATATTCATCCGGGCTATTTGATAATTTACTCCGGTCGAATTTGGAGATAACTCCAACATTTTATTATAAGATTCCAGGGCTGCCTGGAAGTCCCCGGCTTGAGTATGTTTTACGGCTTTCTGGTATAACGCAACGAAATCGTCATATATTGACGCTTGTCCAAATACAGACAAAATAAGCAGAATTACGGAAAAAAGGATAATTATCTTTTTCATAAAATACTCCATGTTTGATTTAATTTCCCAACGGAAAAAATAACGAGTAAACAGAGGAATAAGTTCAATAGATATTTACGATATTTTTAGGAGTAGAAATAAATAGTCCTTTAAACCTCGGTCGATTCTATCTCGATCCGGGTTACACAATTACGTTGAAGTTTATCATTAATGGAGCTGATAAGCAGTTTTAATTCTTTACTGCTTTTAAAAACCTGTGACAATCTTTTATTTGAATTTGTTAAATACAGACATCTTCCGGTGAATGACTTCGGTATGAGGTTTTCTCGGAGGTATTTACCTGAAACAAGATCGTACGCCCAGAAAACCATCTGCTCTTCGAAATTACCGTTTTTTAATAATTCAGCAGTCAGCCTGGGTATTACCGAAGACACTTTTTCCATAAATATATTATTTCTTTCTCTTTGTTAGATTCGCTTATTGAATCCTGGCAGTGAATTCGTCTACACCGAAGTCGTAATCAAGCCACCTTTCGATATCTTCTTTACTCAAAAGACAGTTGATCTGAGTGGTCAGGTTCTCCCCCGTGCATCGCAGGATAAGGCCGTTAATCTCACGTTTCGATTCTCTGATGTAATCGATGAGCATACCGGCTGATTTTGTAACTGAGCCTTTAAGGTCCTTGATTTCCGTCCATCCAGAGAGGTATTCGATAACCAGCGTAGTATCTTCCATGGCGATTCTCATCACCCTGTTTTCAGCGTCTTCAGTCTTTAGAATTGTCGCTATCTTCTTCTTGTCAATCTTCAATTCGGTCACCTTTTTTCAAACTCCATTTTACTTCACCGAATCTATTATACCAAGAAATTCTCCATATGGAATAGCAGTCCAGCTTTCTGCTTTCTGCGCACCCAATGATTGAGAAATAAGCGAAACCTTTGCGGCAGTATCCGTATCCGGAGCCTCATAAATTGAGATGAAATCATACTGCCCGAAGACAAAATAATGCCCTATGAACTTGACCTCAGGACACTTTTCCTCGACGCGGGCTTTCCATCTACGCCCATTCTCTTTAACTTCGTCGAGGTCATGCATACCTTCAGTGTTCAGTTTTGTTGCTAGAATGAATGTTTGCATCTTGGGCCTCTCTCAA